>RFVQ01000003.1 GCA_009922495.1 Chitinophagia bacterium | reverse complement strand
GTAGGATTTACCTGAAAGTCCTTTTCCGAGAAACTGACAGGATAGAGTGATGAAAGTGACTCTAGCGCTTTTTCCTTGATAATTTTACTCAGCATAATCAAATTGAATAATGCAAAGGTACGATTCCCTAATTTTATCCTATGCATAAACCATTCAAAAGCCTGTTCCCCATCCTGATTTTCATCGTATGCTATTCAATCAATGGAATAGCCCAGGGCAAAAAAATCGACCTGCAAGGGCATAGGGGTTGCAGGGGCTTGATGCCGGAAAATACGGTTTCTTCCATGATCAGGGCCATAGCATTGGGAGTATCCACCTTGGAAATGGATGTTGTCGTTACCAAAGACAAGAAAGTCGTTCTTTCCCATGATCCTTATATGAATCCTGAGTATGCCATTCCCCCTCAGGGCATTTCTTTTGCCACCCCCAACGACAAATCATTTCGCATTTATGAAATGGATTATGATGATATAAGAAAGTGGGATGTAGGATCAAAAGGCAATGCCAGCTTTCCCAATCAACAAAAAATACCGGCAATAAAACCACTCCTGTCTGATTTGATTGATAGTGTAGAGTCTTTTATAAAATCAAGAAATCTTCCTTCCATCCGGTACAATATTGAAACCAAATCATCACCCAATACTGATGGCACCCTTCATCCAGCTCCCGATGAATTTATTGATTTACTCATGGGGGTAATCAAAGATGCGGGGATTGAAAAACGCGTTACCATTCAGTCATTTGACAAAAGAACCCTGCAGGTACTGCATGAGAAATTCCCTAAAATTTCAACATCCTTTCTGATTGGTGCCAGTGTCAAAAACAATGTTGAGTCCATTGTCAACGACCTTGGTTTCCAACCTGATATTATCAGTCCTGAAGTTCGATTGGTGACCCCGGATTTTCTAAGTCAGTGCCGAAAAAAAAGGTTGAAGGTTGTAGTCTGGACAGTGAACGATATTCCAACCATCCAAAAAATGGCTGAAATGGGTGTTGATGGCATCATTTCAGACTATCCTGATCGGTTTTCTGTGTTGAAAAATGAAAAAAACTGAACCGGTCTTTTGCTTTGATAGTTTATTGATAATTTTGATTTTTGAACATTCTACATGAGAATAGTTGAAGTAGCCAATAAAGAAAGCATTAAAAAATTCCTGGAACTCCCTTTTGAGATTTACAAAAATGATCCTCAATGGGTTTGTCCATTGTTAAATGATATTGAATCGGTTTTCGATCCTTCCAAGAATAATTTTTTCAATTTTGGAAAATGTACCCGTTGGGTACTCATAAATGACCAGGGTCAGACAATTGGGCGAATTGCTGCCTTCATCAATGAAAAGAAAGCGTATAAGGAAAATATACCTACCGGTGGTTGTGGATTTTTTGAATGCATCAATGATCAGGATGCTGCCAATTTGCTTTTCAACCAAGCCAGTAAATGGTTATCTGAACAAGGAATGAAAGCCATGAATGGCCCCATTAATTTTGGTGAAACCGACACTTGGTGGGGACTTTTGGTGGAAGGATTTACGGGTCCTTTTTATGGGATGAACTACAATCCTCCCTATTACAAAACACTTTTTGAAAACCATGGTTTCAAAGTTCGGTTCGAACAGATATCCAACAAGATCGATGTAAAAAAGGGATTGCCTGAACGAGTGAAAAAGATTTCATCCTGGGTTGAAAAAAGGAATGGCTTCAAAGTTCGCCCATTGGACCTGAACAACATTGCCAAGTATGCAACAGATTTCAAAGAAATCTACAATGATGCCTGGATCAATTTTGAAAATTTCACTCCCGTGGTCGATGAAACCATTGCAGAAACCATCAGAAAGATAAAGCCTGTGATGGATCCCAATCTTATACTATTTGCTTATACTGCAAATGACGAACCGGTTTCTTTTGTCATGATTCTTCCTGATACCAACGAGTTGATACATAACCTGAATGGTAAATTGGACCTTTGGGGAAAGCTCAAGTTCTTGTGGAACAAAATGACAGTCAAACACAAAAGAATGAGATGTGTGATCATGGGAACAAAGCAAAAGTACCAGAACATGGGACTTGAATCCTGTCTTTTCATGAAATTGCAGGAATACGTACACCCCCTCAACCAATATGAAGAACTGGAATTGTCATGGGTAGGTGATTTTAACAACAAAATGATGGCTTTGCACGAAAATATCGGTGCTACCTTTGCCAAAAAACATATTACCTATCATCGTATCTTTTAAATTATAGAGGTTGAGAAAGACAATCGAGGGGGTGCTGGATTTTTTCTACCCTTTTTTCAGGCGATTCATGGACAAAACTACCTTCAGGTATGCTGCTTGTGGTGGGGCCAATACCGTATTTGATATTCTGCTATTTTTTGTCAGTTATCATTTCATTCTGAGAAAGCAAATGGTAGAACTTTCATTTTTAGTGGTGAGTCCTCATATAGCGGCCTTTCTCATGGCATTTCTCATAAGTTTTCCTGTCGGTTTCCTGTTGATGAGATTCATCGTCTTTCAGGATTCCTATCTAAAAGGGCGAATACAATTGTTTCGCTATTTTCTTTCAGTATGCGTCAGTTTGTTCTTGAATTATGTGTTTCTGAAGATACTGGTGGAAAGGATGCATTTTTTTCCAACTGTTTCCAAGATCATCACAACTTTTTTTGTTGTGGGTTTCAGCTATATGGCCCAAAAGCATTTTAGTTTCAAAACTCCCAAGACAAGCATTGATTAGATGAATGGTACGGAGAACATTGATGTTTTGATCATTGGAGGTGGCCCAATTGGTTTGGCTTGTGGAATTGCCTGTAAGAGGAATGGACTGAGCCATAGGATCATCGAGAAGGGTACCCTTGTCAATTCCATTTACCACTATCCTGTCAACATGACTTTTTTTTCAACTTCCGATCGCCTGGAAATTGGAGAAGTGCCTTTTATTTCTCATGGACCCAAGCCCACCCGTTCTGAGGCATTGGAATATTACAGAAGGGTAGCGTTGCATTGGAAATTGAATATTGCGCTATTTGAGCAGGTCAAAAATGTCAACAAGCTTTCAGACGGTTTCGAAATAAAAACTGATAAATCCACCTACCACGCTTCCAAGGTCATTTTATCTACTGGTTTCTTTGACATTCCCAACCTTCTCAACATACCAGGAGAATCTCTTTCCAAAGTGCATCATTACTACAAGGATCCACACGTATATTTCGGACAAAAAATTGTAGTCGTAGGGGCAGCCAATTCTGCTGTGGATGTTGCCATGGAAACTTGGCGAAAAGGGGCAGAAGTGACCATGATCATCAGGGATGAACAAATTAGAGACTCGGTAAAATACTGGATCCGTCCGGATATTGAAAACAGGATCAAAGAAGGGTCCATTCGGGCATATTTTAATTCCACCCTCACGGCCATCCGGGAGGGTGAGGTAGATGTTTTGCAGGAAGATGGCAAGGTGATCACCCTTCCCAATGATTTTGTGCTGGCCATGACAGGATACCTGCCTGACTTCCCGTTTTTGCAGTCGATGGGAATTCTCATTGGCAATGATGAATTTTCAACGCCTGTTCATGACCCTGCCACCATGATGACCCATGTTGAGGGTCTTTACTTGGCTGGAGTGGTCTGCGGGGGGTTGAAAACCAACAAATGGTTCATTGAAAATTCGAGGGAGCATGCAGACCTGATCGTTGCCGATATCTTGGCAAAAGGGTTATTTTAGGCTGTTTACATGTCATTATTGTCGTTTTTTTATCATTTAACCCACTCTTTGTCACCCATTTATGTCGATAACTGACAAGATTTCCTGATTTTCAGACAGGCATGTCAATTGCTTGAATTAGGTATCTAAAATCTAGAATATGGCAAAAATCATTGGAATTGACCTTGGTACGACCAACAGCTGTGTCTCTGTAATGGAAGGCAATGAACCCGTTGTGATCGCCAATGACGAGGGCAGAAGAACCACTCCGAGTGTTGTAGCATTCCTCAAGAATGGTGAGCGCAAAGTGGGAGATCCAGCCAAGCGTCAGGCCATCACCAATCCCATCAATACGATTACCTCTGTAAAAAGATTCATGGGAAGAAGATTTGATGAAGTAACAGAAGAGATCAAGCATTGGAGCTATAATGTTGCCAAAGGTGACAATAATACCGTAAGGATAGACATTGACGGCAGGTTGTATACCCCTCAGGAGATCAGCGCGATGGTGCTTCAGAAAATGAAAAAAGTTGCCGAAGACTACCTGGGCCACGAAGTGAATGAGGCGGTTGTTACAGTGCCAGCATATTTCAATGATGCCCAGCGTCAGGCAACCAAAGAAGCCGGAGAAATTGCAGGTCTGAATGTTCGTCGTATCATCAATGAACCAACGGCGGCTGCCTTGGCTTATGGCTTGGATAAGAAGAATGTTGACAGCAAGATCGCCGTATTCGATCTGGGTGGCGGTACCTTCGATGTTTCTGTTTTAGAGTTGGGAGATGGCGTGTTTGAAGTGAAATCAACCAATGGAGACACGCACCTTGGGGGCGATGATTTTGACAAAGTGATCATGGACTGGTTGGCAGATGAATTCAAGCAGGATGAGAATGTAGACCTGAGAAAAGACCCAATGGCCTTGCAGCGCTTGAAAGAAGCTGCGGAAAAAGCCAAGATAGAGCTTTCGTCCTCATCTGAAACTGAAATCAATCTTCCCTATATCACCGCAATTGACGGTGTACCCAAACACCTGGTCAAGAAACTGACAAGAGCCAAATTCGAGCAAGTGGCAGATAGCCTCTTTGAACGTTGTCTGAGGCCTTGTGAGCAGGCATTAAAAGATGCTGGAATGAGCGCCTCTGAGATTGATGAAGTGATCCTGGTAGGGGGTTCCACCCGCATACCCAAGGTTCAGGAGATCGTTGAAAAGTTTTTTGGAAAGAAACCCAACAAGAGCGTAAATCCGGATGAAGCCGTAGCCATTGGTGCAGGTGTTCAGGGTGCCGTCTTGACCGGTGAGGTAAAGGATGTTCTTTTGCTGGACGTTACGCCATTGGGATTGGGTATAGAAACATTGGGAGGGGTGATGACAGTTTTGATCCCATCCAATACGACCATTCCTACGAAAAAATCTGAAACATTCTCCACAGCTGCAGACAACCAGCCAGGTGTTCAGATTCATGTATTGCAGGGTGAGCGTCCGATGGCCAATCAGAACAAGACCCTGGGTATCTTCAATTTAGACAATATCCCACCGGCTCCAAGAGGCGTGCCCCAGATCGAAGTGACTTTCGATGTTGATGCCAATGGTATCATGAATGTCAGCGCTAAGGACAAAGGCACTGGCAAGGAACAAAAGATCAGGATTGAAGCGGGTAGTGGCCTGACCAAAGAGGAAATTGAAAAGATGAAGGCGGAGGCAAAAGCCAATGAGTCAACGGATAAGGAAGCCAGGGAGAAAATCGACAAGCTGAATGCTGCTGATGGTTTGGTGTTCCAGACTGAAAAGCAATTGAAAGAGTTTGGTGAAAAGATCCCTGCCGAGAAAAAAGCGGTGATAGAGACTGCACTGGCAAAGGTAAAAGAGGCCCACAAATTGCAGGATATAGCCGCCATTGATGCAGCGACCAATGAACTCAATGATGCCTGGATGGCAGCCAGTCAAGATATGTACAACGCAACCCAGGGACAAGCACAACCGGAAGGTGGCGATGGACAGGCACAAGGAGCCAACAAAGGCGCTGAAGATGTCACGGATGCAGAGTTTGAAGAGGTGAAATAAGCTGATGGTTCACAGAAAAATAAAAAAGGCTCCCACTCGGGAGCCTTTTTTATATGATTTCCATCCAGGTATGATCAGCCAACAACTTGACAGCGGCGGTACATTTTTTAAAGGGTCCTGAGGAGCCCCATTCTTTGGGGCTGACCATTGATAAAAAATAAGTATTTTCTTTGCGTTCGTACAAATAATATACCTGACCTATTACTGGAGTAAAGCTCAGTTTTGCATTGTAAATCAACTCAGAAAGCTCTTTTCTCTTTTGAATTTCCTGGGCTTGTAGAGCAAGCAATTCAATTTGTTGGCGGATCTGGGCCAATTGCATGTTGGTCTGTTCTTCCATGGCGGTAAGGGCCTTGTGCCGAATCATCCCTTCTTCAGTTGGCTTGATTACCGCACCTGAAACAGAGCTTGAATACGGAAGAACACTCATTTGCTTGTGGTATACCGATACATTGGTATAGGGATCCCCATTCTCCAGATATCCTTTTTCAGTCACTTTGAGGAATCCATTGGGCATGATCTCATGGTGTATGGCCAAGACTCCCTCTTTTTCTAAAAACAATTGAATTTCGAGATTGATGCTGTCAATGAAATTGACAATTGCTTCAGATGCGATCGCACCATCCAGCATGGCATTTTTTTGTCCGTCTGCCAAAACAGTATAGGCTGCTTCGAAGGCAAGGTTTTCCAAAGTGACCCAGTTCATTTCAACACGGAGATGGTTGCGTTCGCCCGCCGAGCTAAGTTTGTAAATGCCGGATTTGGGTCTTTCTCCTTTTTCATAGGTCCCTTTTTCAGGAAAAAGCTGCCAGGAAAAAAGAAAATTATATGCTTGGATCATGTTACAACAACAAAATTAGGCAGTATTGGTTCTTGCCACTGATAAAATAGGTAGCAATTGCTTGAATTGAAGTAATTTTGCCCCGTTATGACAATTGAACAAATAAAATCTATGAGAGACCGCCTTTCTGTCTTGAGGAGGTTTCTTTGACGTCGAGAACCGACAATATAAGGTAAACGAGGACAAACAAAAGTCGCTTTCTCCCGGATTTTGGGATGATAACAAGCGTGCAACTGAAATTCTCAAAAACATCAAGTTGAATGAGTACTGGCTGAACTTGTTTCAGTCAACCGTCGACAGTGTCGAGGACCTGGTTGTTTTATTCGAGTTCTGGAAGGAAGGGGAATGCACGGAAGAAGAAGTAAAGGCCGCCAATGACAAAGCCATTTCCTCTTTGGAAGAAGCAGAATTCAAAAGCACCCTCAATCAACCCGAAGATGAATTACCAGCAGTTTTGCAGATCAATTCCGGTGCCGGTGGCACAGAAAGCCAGGATTGGGCAGAAATGTTGGCAAGGATGTACCGCATGTACGGCGATAAGCAAGGTTGGACCGTAACAGAGCTGGACTGGCAGGATGGGGATGGAGCAGGTATCAAATCTGCCGTATTGCAATTTGATGGTCCTTTTGCGTATGGATTTTTAAAGGCTGAAAACGGTGTACACCGTTTGGTCAGGATTTCTCCGTTTGACAGCAATGCCCGTAGGCATACCTCTTTTGCATCGATATATGTATATCCTTTGGTGGATGATTCGATTGAGATTGAAGTGAGCCCGGCTGATCTGGAATGGGAATTCTATCGGTCAGGTGGTAAAGGGGGGCAGAACGTAAACAAGGTTGAGACTGCTGTTAGATTGAAACATATTCCCAGCGGTATCATTGTTGAGTGTCAACAGGCAAGAACGCAGGGTGAAAACAGGGAGAAGGCGCTCAAGATGTTGAAGAGTAAGCTTTATGAAGAGGAGATGAGGAAAAGAGAGGAGTTGAAAAATGCCAACAATGCCAACAAGAAGAAGATTGAATGGGGCAGCCAGATCCGAAGCTATGTATTCCATCCCTATAAAATGATCAAAGACCATCGAACCGATTATGAGGTAGGCAATGTGCAACCGGTGATGGATGGTGAGTTGGATGGATTCATCAAAGCTTATTTGATGATGGAAAAAGAAAACGTTTCTTAAAAATTATATCATGAATAACGGACACTATAGTTTGCCCATGCCTGTCAATGAACCGGTATTGTCATATGTTCCAGGCTCACCAGAAAGGAACCGATTGAAAGAAGTCATTCAGGAGCTGAAATCAACTGTCCTGGATGTTCCCATGTATATTGGTGGAAAAGAAGTAAGGACCAGCAAAAAAATGGATATTCGTCCTCCCCACGAACATGGACACCTGCTGGGCCAATTCCATTGTGGGGATGCCAAACATGTTAAAATGGCGATAGAAGCAGCCTTGGCTGCCAAGTCGGGTTGGGAATCGATGCCCTGGGAAAGCAGGGCTGCCATTTTTTTAAAAGCTGCAGATCTCATTGCCGGACGATACAGACCTTATATGAATGCCACGACCATGCTCGGTCAAAGCAAAAATGTATTCCAGGCTGAAATCGATGCCGCCTGTGAACTAATCGATTTTCTCAGGTTCAATGTCCACTTTCTGAGTGAGATCTACAAACAACAGCCCATCAGTGCTCCGGGCATGCACAATAGGCTTGAGTACAGGCCGCTCGAAGGGTTTGTTCTTGCGGTAACACCGTTTAATTTTACTGCCATTGGTGGAAATCTTCCCGCCTCGGCAGCACTTTGCGGCAATACAGTGGTATGGAAGTGTGCCAATACCCAGGTTTATTCTGCTCAAATGTTCATGCGCATCATGAAAGAAGCAGGATTACCAGATGGCGTGATCAACCTGGTATATGTGGATGGACCTGTTTTGGGAAATATCTGTTTCTCCCATCCTCAGTTTGCGGGTGTACATTTCACCGGTTCCACCGGAGTCTTTAACCAAATGTGGAAGACCATCGGTGAGAATATCAATAAATACAGGTCCTATCCAAGGATAGTGGGAGAGACTGGAGGAAAGGATTTTGTGATGGTTCATCCTTCTGCTGACCCAGATGTAGTGGCTACAGCCTTGCTAAGGGGTGCCTTTGAATTCCAGGGACAAAAATGTTCTGCCGCCTCAAGGGCTTATATTCCCTCCAATCTGGCGTCTGCTGTCAAAAAGAAGATGATTGCAGGCATTAAGAGTTTTAAAATGGGTTCTGTGGAGGATTTCTCCAATTTCATCACTGCAGTTATCGATGAAAAGTCCTTCACCAAGATCAAGTCTTATATCGATGCGGCCAAGAGATCTTCCAAAGTAAAGATTATTGCAGGGGGAAATACTGATAAATCAAAAGGATATTTCATCGAACCCACTGTGATAGAGGCCATGGATCCTAAATATGTGACCATGTGCGAAGAGATCTTTGGACCTGTTCTCACCATTTATGTTTATGCTGATAAGAAATTTTCAGAGACACTGGAGATGGTGGACCAAACCTCACCCTATGCGCTAACGGGTTCTATCCTTTCACAGGACAGAACAGCAATCGATGAGGCAACTAAAAAACTGAAGCATTCAGCCGGTAATTTTTATATCAATGACAAGCCTACCGGAGCGGTAGTGGGCCAGCAACCATTTGGTGGTGGAAGGGCCTCTGGTACGAATGACAAGGCAGGTTTCCAGATCAACCTTTACCGTTGGCTCAGTGTCAGGACTGTCAAGGAAACCTTCGATCCACCCAAGGATTATCGTTATCCCTTTCTTCAGCCAGAATAAGATCCAGCTAATTCATACATTTGTATTCATCAATGGAAAAGTTAAAAGGTGTCAATACGATCATGGAAGAAGATCAGCTCAAGCTGACCCTGAAAAGGTTGTCGCATGAATTGATTGAAAACCATTATCCTTTTGATAATACCTGTTTCATTGGAATACAGCCCAGGGGGATTCCTGTCAGTGATTTTATCGTTCAATACATGCAATCGTTGCATCCTGAATGCAAATTTCCATATGGAAAGTTGGATATCACTTTTTATAGGGATGATTTCAGGGGGCAGATACACATTCCCAATATCACTGATCTTCCCTTCTCGATTGAAGGAAAGAAAGTAGTGCTCATAGACGATGTTTTATACACTGGTAGGACCATTAGGGCAGCGATGGATGCATTGTTGGACCATGGAAGAGCGGGGAAAGTGGAGTTGTGCATCTTGGTTGATCGAAAATTCAGCCGTGAATTGCCTATTCAGCCTGATTATGTAGGCAAATCTATTGACTCGATTGTGACCCAAAAGGTCAAAGTGATATGGGGAAATGAAAAAAAGGTAGTTTTATACGAAGGCATTTCATAATTTAGCATCCTAATGCACCTCAGTTCAAAACATCTGCTCGGCATTAGAGACCTACACAGAGAGGATATCACCCTCATTCTCGACACTGCCAGACAATTCAAAGACGTTCTTCAGCGACCTATCAAGAAAGTACCTTCCTTAAGGGATGTTACAATCGTCAACCTTTTCTATGAAAATTCTACAAGAACAAGAATTTCATTTGAATTGGCAGAAAAGAGGTTAAGTGCAGATACCATCAACTTTTCAGCCAGCGGATCCTCTGTTTCCAAGGGGGAAACACTGCTGGATACGGTCAACAATATACTTTCCATGAAAGTTGATATGGTGGTCATGAGACACAGTGCAACAGGGGCTCCCCATTTTCTGGCGCAGCATATTCCTGCTGCCATAGTGAATGCAGGCGATGGCATCAATGAGCATCCAACACAGGCATTGCTGGATGCTTTGTCCATTTCAGAGCGTTTGGGAGGCCTTGAAGGAAAGAAAGTAGCCATTATTGGGGATATCATGCATTCCCGCGTGGCCCTTAGCAACATCTATCTGTTGAAGAAAATGGGTGCTGAAGTTACCTTGGCGGGACCACCCACCCTCATCCCTAAATATATTCGGGAAAGTTTTGGCGTAAATGTGACTTACAATATAAGGGAAGCACTTGAATGGTGTGATGTGGCCAACGTCTTGAGAATACAGCTTGAGCGCCAAAACCAGGTTTTGTTTTCATCCTTGAGGGAATACAACCATGCCTATGGTATTTCTAAGAAATTGCTGGATAGCTTGGACAAAGAAATTCTGATCATGCATCCCGGTCCCATCAACCGAGGTGTTGAATTGGATTCAGATGTAGCTGATTCCGGTCAATCGATTATTCTCGATCAGGTTGAGAATGGGGTAGCAGTTAGAATGGCGGTTTTGTACTTATTATCAGGACGCAAAGAATCCACTTCTTAATTTTATTTCATGCAAAAGATCTGTCTTTTCCCTGGCACATTTGATCCAATTACATTGGGGCATGTAGATGTGATCAGGAGAGCATTGCCACTTTTTGATAAGATCATTGTTGCCGTGGGCATGAATTCCGGTAAGTCTCCCATGTTCAGTGCAGAGCAACGGCAGATGTGGATAGATGAAATTTTTAAAGAGGATGATAAAGTAGTTGCGGCAGTATATGAAGGATTGACAGTGGATTTTTGCAAAGAAATGAATGCCAATTACATTCTCAGGGGCATTCGGTATGTAAGCGATTTTGAGTATGAAAAGACCATTGCGGATGCCAATCGAACGCTGGATCCCAATATTGAGACCTTCTTTTTGACCTGTGAGCCAAAGTATACTTCCATCGCTTCCACGATTGTAAGAGACATCTTGAGAAATGGGGGAGATGCATCCCTGTTTTTACCGGCTGTAGTGGCCCAATCGATCACTGGTTCAAGCGTCTAAAAAATACCCTTCCACCATCTCTTTTATGGAGGGAAAAGCATTTTGAAGCAATTCTCTTGCTGTTTCTTTGTTCACCCATCTGATCTCCGTGATATCTTCCTCAGTTTGTGGGATAGGCTCTTGTATTCCTTCGTAGCGCATCAGGAACCAGTGGGACGGTTTTAACGCAGTCTTCCCTTTATAGGGGTAGGTATGATAAGTAGTTTGGAGTTTCCTGACCGAATAAAGTGGAGACAGCCCTGTTTCTTCCATCACTTCTCTGATGGCACATTCTTCTATGGTTTCACCCTCATCCAGTTTGCCCTTGGGCATGTCCCACTTGCCTTTTCGTTTCATCATCAGCAATTCCTCTTGCTTGTTCAATACCATACCACCGGCTGCTTCTATGATGATCTTGTCTTTTGAAAAAAGTTCCAGTTCCTGCAGATTGGTAAGCTTGGTAAGCTTCTCTTGTTCATGAATGAGGATGTACATAACTTAATTTCGATTTTTGCGGCACTTCATTCAAATTTGCACCATGACAAACGAAAAAGCCATTGCTGAAAAACTGTTACAAGTTAGCGCAGTAAAATTGAATCCGCAAAACCCTTTCACCTGGGCATCAGGATGGAAGAGTCCCATATACTGCGATAACCGTAAAATGCTGGGTTTCCCTTATGTCAGGGATTTTATCAAGAGTGAGATGTGTAATGTGATTTTTGATCGTTTTCCGGATGCAGAATTGTTGGCAGGTGTGGCCACTGCTGGTATTGCCTGGGGAGCAATGGCATCGGATCAGCTAAAGTTACCTTATATCTATGTGCGTCCAAAGCCTAAAGAACACGGGTTGGGAAATCAGATTGAGGGGCATTATGAAAAAGGCATGAAAACAGTCATAGTTGAAGACTTGATTTCTACCGGAAAAAGCAGCTTACAAGTGGTGGATGTTGTAAGAAATGCTGGTTTAGAAGTCATGGGAATGGTTTCGATCTTTACCTATGGGTTTGCTACTGCCGAAAAGGCTTGTCAGGAAGCAGGTTTGCCATCAGTTTCTCTTACCAATTATCCTGTTCTTATTGAATTGGCTATTGAAAAGGGATTGGTTAAACAAGAAGATCAAAACACACTGTTAAATTGGAGCAACAATCCTGCTGAGTGGGGCAAATAAATTAATTTTAAAAAAAAAGACATGAAGAATTTTCTTTTCCTGATCATCTTTTGTCTGGCTTCTCAGTCCAATTTTGCCCAACAAAAGAAGCCTGTTACTGTAAAGATCATGACTCCCACCGTTCAATGTGAAATGTGCAAAGAAAGAATAGAAGATTATTTGTCAACAGAGGAAGGAATTCTCAAGTCTGTTGTGAATTTTAAACAGAAATATGTCACGGTTACCTATTTAGCTGATAGGACCAACCTCGAGAACATCAAGGCTGCCATTGCCAATACTGGCTATGATGCAGAAGATGTCAAGGCTGCACCAGATGCCTACAACAAGCTTCCCAAATGTTGTAAAAAACCAGCCAAGTAAAGGGCTGTTACGATGTTTGGCCTTTTGCCTTATTTCCCAAGACTTTCATTTGTTTTCAATTCCCTTGAAAAAGGAGAAATCCCCATTTATACTTTTTTACAGTATGACAAGAAGTGGCATGTTAACAGAACTGTCATACCCGGTTCAAATGGCTTGATAACCTTGTCTATCCCCATTGTAGGGGGTAGAAATAGTAAATCCAATTTTGATAATGTCAAAATTGACAACCGGTATCATTGGCAAAGAGATCATTTTAGAACCTTGGTCTCGGTGTATGGAAGCTCACCCTATTTCAAATTTTATGAACCGGAATTGAAGCAACTCATGGATGCTGAACATGGGTTTTTAATGGAATGGAATAGGAGCTGTCTGGAATGGGTCCTGCTCAAATTGAAAATGGATCATCAACTAAAAATCCAGTTTCATCATGAATGTCCAGCTGATTTACATCCGAATGAATTTCAGCTGAACGATGGCATAAATCCAATCCAACAAATGGTAAAAAGCTCTTTCAGGTATCAACAGGTTTTTGAAGATAAAATAGGTTTTATGGAGGACCTTTCCGTCATAGATCTTTTGTTCAATATTGGTCCAGATGCCCACCAAAAAATAATGACGCAATTGGTTAAACTTTAATACTTGGCTTCTGTCGTAGATACCTATTCATATGGTTTTTTTTGTTAATTTAGTTTCTATCCAACTTCTATGCGTAATTGTATCTTCTTGATTCTTATTGTTTTAGTGTCACTCAGGGCAGTGGGTCAGGATTTTTCCAATAAGGGGACTGAATTTTGGGTGGGATATGGAAGCCATTGTTCGATGTACAATTCCAATGGTACCATCATTCCTTCCGGGGGTGCACAAGACATGGTTTTGTATTTTACGTCAGACCGAAACGCAAATGTAACGGTAGATATACCTTCCATTGGTTGGACCAGAACCTATACGGTCACTGCAAATCAGGTTACTACTTCAGCCACCATACCCAAGGCAACTGGACAGGATGCAAGGATAACAGATGAAGGAAAGTCTGGTAAAGGGATTCACATAACTTCTGATGTGCCGATTATTGCATATGCTCATATCTACAATGCTTCGATTTCGGGCGCCACTTTGCTTTTTCCGGTAAATACACTCGCCAGGGAATATTATTCAGTTAACTATAAGCAAATATCCAACCAGGCCTATTCTTATTGTTTTTCCTATGTCATTGCAACAGAGGATGATACAAATGTTGAGATCATTCCCAGCGCCAATACAATATTAAACGCCAAAGGAGATACGATTAGGGTTAAACTGAATAAAGGGGAGGTGTACAATATATTTGGAAAGTTACTGACCAATGCAAACCCTTTTTTGGGGGAAGATCTTACCGGCACCTTGATTAGATCAGTTGCAACACCCACCAGTCCATGTAAACGCATTGCGGTGTATTCAGGTTCGGGTAAGGTAAGTATTACTTGTAACAATGGCTCTGGCAGTGCTGATAACTATATGCAACAATCCTTCCCTGCAAATGCATGGGGCAAGAAATACCTTACAGCACCTACCAAGGACATGCCCAATAATTTTTTCAGAATAGCGGTGAGCAAACCGGGAACAGTTGTCAAAAGAAATGGTGTAGTCCTTACAGGATTGGTAAACGGATTTTACTACGATTACCAAAGTAGTACTCCTGACCTGATTGAATCCGATCAACCCATCATGGTAGCACAGTATATTACGACCACGGGGCAATGCGGGAATACCTTTATCGGTGGAAGGGGAGACCCCGAGATGATCTATTTAAGTCCGATAGAACAGACGATTGATAAAGTTACCATCAATTCAACTCCCAATGCAGGCATCACTTTGCATTATATCAATATTGTTATTCATAAGAATGGTGCCAATTCTTTGAAAATTGACGGAGCTACACCTCTTTCGCTTTCAACTGTACATCCACAGGAGAGCAATTACATTTATTACCAAGTTGGGCTCACAGCGGGTTCCCACACCATACAATCTGATTCTGGTTTCAATGCCATTGCCTATGGATATGGAAATACAGAAACGTATGGATACAATGCTGGAACCAATGTAAAAGATTTATACCAGACGTTATCTTCTTACAATCAATATGCAACTGTCAATTTACCTGCTACCTGTAGTGGAACTCCTTTTAAATTTGTGATTTCCATTCCATATGAACCATTGTCGTTACAATGGGTAATACCCAACTATCCGCCCATTCCCAAAATCAATTCACCACAATCTGATTCTACCAAAACCATCAATGGTAAAAAAGTATGGTATTATTCGTTACCGAATTTTTATAAATATGATACCATCAAGACCTATAACATCAGGGTAATTGCCAATAATCCAACAGTAGAAGGCTGTTCCGGAGAGCAACAGATTGACTATGATCTTCAGGTATTTGAAAGGCCTAAATCTACTTTTCGTTTGCAAACAACCAATTGTATAACCGATTCTTTGCTGGTTGAGGATACGAGTTCAGTGGTGACCAGGCCGATCACCAGGTATATGTGGGATTTAGGGGATGGAAGTTTTACCAATATTAAAAAGTCCTTCAAGCATAAATTTGTTTCTACTGGAAAATATACGGTCAGGTTTTTTTCTATTACGGATGTCGGATGTTTAAGTGATACATCAAAAGCTGACATATTTTTGGATAGTATACCAGTTCCTGATTTTTCAATAAAAAGTTTGACTTGTGTGGACAAGGACATCCGTTTTGCTGATTCTTCCAGGCCATTGGGCAATAGCATCCTTTCTGAATGGAACTGGGACCTCGGTACCGGATCTCCTATCGTAAATACAACGAATGTTTCTGTTTTGGCCAAGTATCCCAATGCACAGCAATATAGTGTGGGGTTGAAAGTCAAGACAGCAAATGGCTGTTTAAGTCCCGAAAAAAGATTAACCTTTACCAACTATCCTAATCCAAAAGTTTCTTTTGGTATACCCATTGTCTGTCTTCCCGATGGCAAAGCCAATTTTACGGATGCATCTTCCATCTCCAACGGAACCAGTGCTGCTTTTTCTTATAAATGGTTTTTTGGAGACCCCAACGCCAATGCTTCCAATCCTGACACCGCTATTGTATCGTCTCCTGTTCACCGATATTCTACTATCGGACCCTACAATGTAAAACTCATAGTTACCTCAGGCAATGGCTGTGTTGATTCTCTTACCCAAATATTAAATTCAGTATATGCTCAACCCAAGGCTGATTTTACTGTGACGCCAGAAGTTTGCCTGCGCGAGTCTACACAATTCAATGATTTGATCAACCCTCAGGGAAGGGTATTGAAAAAATGGAACTGGTCTTTTTCCAACGGCACATCAGATACTTTGAAAAATCCATTGATAAAGGTCAATGCCCCCGGCACCTATACTGCCACCTTGCATGGGTTTACTGCTGATGGTTGTGTCAGTGATACGATTTCAAAGTCTTTTACGATTCATCCACTTCCTACTCCACAATTCAGAATGGTGGATCCGGCATGTGCTACAGAAACGGTTGGTTTTTTACAAGAAGCTGTTGCCAATGTAGGGTCCATCAAACGATGGAATTGGAAATTAGGCACTACGGCATCCTCCTTGGATATCACGGATCCAGCTGCTGTTATTTCTACCGTCTTTACCCAATGGGGTGATCAGGTGATCAGCTTGATGGTAGAAAATTCAAAAGGTTGCAAGAGTGATACACTGCTAAAGACTGTTAGGATCAATCCCAAGCCCAATGTGGGTTTCACACTTCCTGAAGTATGTTTGAACGATGCTTTTGCAGAATTCAAAAGTACAACAACACTGGCCGACACCTTACAGAAATTGAGCCATGAATGGCAATTTGGTGACCCCAATGCAAGCAGTTCAAACCCTGATGCAGGAACGGGCACATTGGCAACACATAAATATTCAGCAGCCAGGGTATATACAGTTGTTCTAAAATCAACCAGTTCTGTAGGATGCATCAGTTCACTTTCTCAGTCTTTCACCGTGAATGGGGCTACCCCTAAAGCAGATTTTACTGTTTTAAGATCAGATTCGCTTTGCAGCAATACCAGTGTTGGTATCCAAAATTTGTCCACCGTTGATTTTGGTACTGTTTCCAAGCTGGAAATCTATTGGGATTATCTAAACAGTCCAACTACTTTTGTCTCCGATGATAATCCATCGGTTAACAAGATTTATACCAATCTTTATAGCGATTTTCTCAACCAGGCAACCAAAACATTCACCATCCGTATCAGGGCATTTTCTGGCGGGAGCTGTGTGGATGATGAATTGAAGACCATTGTTGTCAAAGGAAGTCCTTTGGTAAGCATGCAATCATTGCAAGGAATTTGCCTGGAAGCTCAACCACGGAGATTAAACGAGGCAAGTTTCACGGATGTATCAGGAATACCCCCTGGATTTGAAACTTTTAAAGGAAATGGGGTCAGTACAAGTGGTGTTTTTGACCCAGCACTGGCTACACCTGGCACCCATGAAATAATCTATCGATTTACTTCCTCCAAAGGATGTTTTTCTGAGACCAAGGGAAATATCATTGTTTGGCCCAGGCCAACGGCAGATTTTACAATTGCTAACATTACCTGTGAGAAAAACGCCATTACATTTACTGATAAATCTATTGCAAATGCAGGATCGATTGTCAGTTGGAATTGGATTTTTGGAGATGGGTCAGCTGTAAGGAAAGTAAACAATGGCAGCCCTCAGAACTATACATACACTTCCTACAATACCTATAATGCCAGTTTGGATGTTGTCACCACCAATGGTTGTACCAGTATCCCCAAAGTGGTGCCAGTCAAAGTAAATCCATTGCCCATCGTGAATTTTACCTTGCCCAAGGTCTGTTTACCTGAGGGTAAAGCGGTATTTCTGAACAATACAGATGTTCCAGATGGTACAGGATCTTTGCTGACCTATAAGTGGACATATGGTGATACAAGGGATCCCTCCGTTACAGTTGCCAAAGATGGTCTTCATTATTTTTCTGCTTTGGGAGCTTACAACATAAAATTGGTCGCAACAACGAGCAATGGATGCATTGATTCAATTGCCAAAGTACTGGTGGATGTTTTCCCTCAGCCCAAAGCAGGATTTAGCAGTCTTGATTCGGTTTGTCTGGGAAAGGACATACAATATCTTGATACCAGTACGGGGTTTGTAAGACCGATCAGTGAATGGAACTGGGATTTTGGAAATGGAGCCACAGATACCCAAAAAAATCCATTGTATCAACACAGGGCTTCCGGAAGCTTCTTGATTTCTTTGTGGGTCAAGTCTTCTGAAGGTTGTATCTCAGATACAACAAGTAAACAAATTATAATTCATCCATATCCCAAGATTTCAGCAGGGCCTGATCTATTTGTGTTGGACGATGGTCAAAAACAAATTTTCGCTGCAGCCTCTGGGGATGCTTTGGTGTATCGCTGGAGTCCCGCAACGTATTTGTCTGATGTGAATATTCTGCAACCCCTGGTGGTAAAGCCACAAGAGGATATTGTTTATACTTTGAGTGTGACCGGTAGGGGTGCTTGTACAAGCACTGACGATCTCTTGGTTACTGTTTTAAAACTTCCAAAACCTCCCAATACCTTTACCCCCAATGGTGACGGGGTAAATGATCAATGGGAAATAAAGTATCTTGATCAATATCCTGGATGTGTTCTTGAAGTATATACTACACAAGGACAATTGGTCTATCGGTCTGTTGGATATGCAAACAAATGGGATGGAACCAGTAATGGAAAAGCACTTCCGTTCGGTACTTACTATTATGTAATTGATCCCAAGTCGGGTAGGCGAAAGATAGCAGGATATGTAACCATTATTAAATAAGCATGAAAAATTGTATAACCCTTTTATTCATTTTATCAATAGTATGTGTTAAGGCTCAACAACGCCCACATTATACGCAGTATATTATGAATAACTACATAGTAAATCCTGCTATTGGTGGCATAGAGAATTATATTGATGTCAAGTTGAGCATGAGAAACCAGTGGTTGGGAATTGAGGGAGCCCCCAAGACTTTGTATGCTACTGTTCACGGATCAATAGGCAAAAAAGATTACCGTGAATCAGTTTCTTCTTTTGACATGAAAGGACAAAATCCCAGGGGCAGAGAGTATTGGGCCAATTATACTCCAGCTCCTCCTCATCATGGAGTAGGCCTTACAGTGATTAACTATGCTACAGGTTACATAAACCGAACCACCACCTATGGGACATATTCCTACCATATGGGATTGTCTGCAACAACCAGTCTTGCTGCGGGTTTTGGTTTAGGCTTATCTTCCTTTAATATCAATCAAAGTAAAATTACACTGGCTACCCCTTTTGATCCAGCCATTGGCAATTCTACCAGCAATTTGACCAAAATCAAGCCTGAAATGAATGCCGGTCTATGGCTGTATTCCTCAAATTACTTTGCAGGACTTTCTGCACAGCAAATCATACCGGTTCGATTGAATTTGGTGGACAGTTCAATCTATAAATCAACTTTGATTCCCCATCTTTTTATGACCGCTGGGTATCGTATACAGCTAAGCAATGATATTTCAATCCTGCCCTCGACTATGGTGAGGTATATAGCGGGAATCCCATTGGGGGTTGATGTGAACCTAAAAACGCAATACAGGGATTTGATGTGGATCGGAGGTAATTTCAGAAAAGGCGATGGTTTTTCTGGTATGGTAGGATTGAATATTGCCCATACGTTGAACGTAAGTTATGCGTATGACCTCAATAGGGGGAAATATCTTTTGAGTACCATGAACCGCGGTACCCATGAAATTGTTTTGGGTTTTACCCTGAACAATGTATATGGCGATCTTTGTCCAAGGAATATTTGGTAAAAAAGACAAGAACTCTGTATTTTTATAAAAATGAAAGGCATGTTTAGAAAGAATGTTTTTATACTTGTATTGTTGACAACAATTTTAGCCTCCTGCGGAAAAAAAGGCGGTTCTACCCCAACACCTCCAACACCACCCCCTCCACCTCCACCCGTTGAAGTGGAAGAAAATATTGCTTTTAGTTTAGACCCTGATCCAGGCACTACGACTGCAACATCTTTGTCGGGCACATATTCTTTCAAAGTTAGCTTGACTTCGAAAATGCCCAGTTCTGGCATCAGTATTGATATCGCAACGAAGCAGGATAACAATGGTACCCTGCTTGACAGCAAGAATGTGAAATCAACAGTAGCAGCCAATGATATTTCTACCGGCACACTCGCATCGGGTGTCTTGTACAACGTATCGGTTGTGGTTTCTTCTCAGAAAACCGCAACCAATACCGCAACCAAAACATTCAAGGTTGCCCGCAAATAATTTTACTTGAAAACGCAATAAAAAACCCCTTCGCAGAAGGGGTTTTTTATTATCGTATCATGAATTTGTTGCAAGCTTATTTCTCCATTTTTTTCAAGTCAATCTTGATGTCCATCTTATCACCTTTTAGATAGGATTTGTATGGAGAGGCGTCCACTTCTTTTCCATTGATGGTCAGTTTGCCATTTTCAAAATGGATTTCAACAGAACCCTCTGGCATCAGTCCATCTGCCTGGAGAGCCTGAATCAAACCATCATTAGGGCCTTCTGTGATAACTGTTTCAGATTGCGTGGTGTCATTGCTCATCACGGATATCTGGATATTCTTTTCAATTTTGGTCTCTGTTGCCACAGCTTTAGACTCATGCAATTGAGCAAGGGTAGGAGCTACAACCAGTGAAACAATGGACATCAATTTGATCAGGATGTTCATGGAAGGGCCAGAAGTATCTTTGAAAGGATCCCCTACGGTGTCCCCTGTAACAGATGCTTTGTGGGGGTCAGATTTTTTGTAATACATTTCTCCATTGATCTCAACCCCTTTTTCAAAGCTTTTCTTGGCATTGTCCCATGCACCACCGGCATTGTTCTGGAACATTCCCATCAAAACGCCACTTACAGTAGCACCAGCCAAAAATCCGCCAAGCGCTTCTGGGCCCATGATGAATCCAATAACCAGAGGAGATACAATGGCGATAGCTCCTGGAAGCATCATTTTTTTGATAGATGCTTCAGTTGAAATGGCAACACATTTGTCATATTCAGGCTTACCTGTACCTTCCATGATACCGGCAATCGTTCTGAACTGCCTGCGAACCTCTTCTACCATTGACATGGCTGCTTGTCCTACTGCCCTGATGGCTAGTGAAGAGAAGATAAAAGGCACCATGGCTCCAACAAACAAGGAAGCCAATACATCAGCCTTGTAAATATCGATACCGTCCATTTTGTAACCATTGTGGTTGACAACACCCACATATGCAGCGAACAGCGCAAGAGCGGTAAGCGCAGCGGAAGCGATGGCAAAACCTTTACCGGTGGCAGCAGTGGTATTTCCCACAGCATCCAATACATCTGTTTTTTCACGAACCTCCTTGGGCAATTCACTCATTTCAGCAATACCTCCAGCATTATCAGCAATAGGGCCAAATGCATCAATGGCCAACTGCATCGCAGTTGTGGCCATCATACCGGCCGCTGCAATGGCAACTCCGTAGAGACCTGCACACGCGTATGACCCCCAAATACCGCCAGCCAGAACAAGGATGGGCAACATGGTTGATTCCATTCCCACAGCCAAACCGCCAATAACATTGGTTGCATGACCAGTAGAGGACTGTCGGATAATGGAAAGGACCGGACGTTTGCCCATGGCAGTATAATATTCAGTGATGATGCTCATCAAAGTACCTACAACCAATCCTACAATGATGGCGCCCATTACACCATTGTTGGTGAATGTTTCGCCTCTAAGACTCATTTCAGCTGGAAGAATATAGTAAACCAGACCTGCACAAGCAATGGCGGTAAGCACAATTGATCCCCAATTGCCCATGTTCAGTGCCTTTTGGACATTGTCTGTGCTGATACCCGCAGCATCACTAACCCTGACAAACCAGGTTCCAATGATCGAGAATAGAATTCCCACACCAGCGATCAGCATGGGAAGAAGGATAGGGGCAAATCCACCAAAATTGTCTACAGAAGTGGTTTCCTGACCCAATACCATGGTAGCCAAGACGGTGGCTACATATGAACCGAAAAGATCAGCACCCATACCGGCAACGTCACCTACATTATCCCCAACATTATCAGCGATGGTAGCAGGATTTCTGGGATCGTCCTCTGGAATACCCGCTTCAACCTTTCCCACAAGATCGGCACCCACGTCAGCGGCCTTGGTATAAATACCACCCCCCACACGGGCAAAAAGTGCAATAGACTCTGCACCCAAAGAGAATCCGGTCAACACTTCAATTGTCTTCACCATATCCTCAGAATTGGCAGCACTTCCTGGTGCAAAAACCTCTTTCAAAATGATGTACAAGGCGCCAAGTCCGAGTACCGCCAAACCTGCAACACCCAGACCCATCACTGCACCTCCGGTAAAAGATACATTCAGCGCTTTGGAAAGGCTGGTTCTGGCGGCATTGGCTGTTCTCACATTGGCCTGGGTAGCCACTTTCATTCCGATATACCCTGCCAGGGCACTGCTGAAAGCGCCAAAAATGAAGGCCAGGGAAATGCTCCAATGGGAGTTGGGATTGCTGGTGGACATAAATGCCAGCAACAAAGCCACTACCACCACAAAATATCCTAATATCTTCCACTCGGCTTTCAAAAAGGCCATTGCGCCCTCAGCAATATAATTGCTGATCTCTTTCATTCTGTCAGAACCTGCATCCTGTTTGGATACCCAATTGAATTTGACAATGGTGTAGATCAGGCCTATCAGACCCATAACTGGAACGAGGTAGAATAGATTTTGCATAAACAGTTCAATTCGTTTTGATTCGAGGTAACCAAAGTATCGACTTTGGGGGTGCAAAAATAAGCAAAACATGCAAATAATCAAGGATTTGCGTCACTAATCCTTAGGCATTTAAAAGCCTTGGAAAGATAGTAAATCTGGTCTGTCGCAGTCATGAAATCAGACCCGAGTACCTCTTGGGCTAGGTCACCCGCCATTCCGTGGATGAACATACCAAGAATACCTGCCTCGGCGGCTGAGTAACCCTGTGCCAAAAGGCCTCCTATTAGACCTGTCAAGACGTCTCCGCTCCCGGCCTTGGCCATGCCGGAATTGCCGGTTCCATTCAGGTAAAAATTACCATCTGCAGTAACAAATACGGATACATGACCCTTTATTAATATGTTGATATTGTATTTATTACAGTATTCAATTGAAGTGATTATTCTTGATTCATCATCATCGGAATTCCCAAAGAGTCTTTCCCATTCTCCAAGGTGTGGGGTCAGAATGGAAGAGCCGGGTAATGATTTAAAATAGGCAGGATTGCGTGCCAAAAGGGTCAAGGCATCGGCATCCAATACCATTGCCTTTTGGGAGGAAATGGCTGAATCCAATAGTTTTTCGGACAATGGGGACAATCCAATACCCGGACCAATGGCAAGGGCATGAAAAGGATTTGAGAAAAGAAGTTCGTTTTGTTCCCTAACCAATGCTTCGGGTATGGTTTGGTGAATCAAAAGTTCGTACTTCCTGGGTATGCCTACTGTAAGCTTTCCCAATCCGCTTTTGTTGGCTGCCATGGCTGACAGGATTGCAGCACCAGCCATGCCATCTGAACCTGCTATGAGTCCCAAATGTCCCCGATTTCCTTTGTGCACAAAAGGATCATAGTCTTTGAGGATGCTTCGAGCATGCGCTATGCTTTTTTCAAACAAATGATTCCTGTCCAATAGCCGAAGATCTTTTGGAACATCAATCATCTTCATCCAATTGAATGCCATATCCGGAGAAGGCTCCGGCAATTTTCTTGGCCTGATAAATACTTCTGTTGAACTTATTTCCCAAAACAATGATGACAGTAGAATCTGCTGGAAGTCGGCTAAAAACGGTGTTGTTGCCATGCCACCAGCCATTGTGATAAATTATTTTCTTTCCACTGGGCATTTCATAGAGGCGCCATCCCAATCCATAGTTCCTAAGCCCCCGGCGCTCATAACTGTATCCTTTGAAAGCCTCCTCCAATGTGTGTTGCGTAAAAAGATTTCCTGGAAGCAGCGCCCAGTCCCATTTCATCATGTCCCTTGGAGTGCTGTAAATATTCTTGTCTCCATAAACGGCATCCAAAAACATCATGGGCTCCCTGCGATTATTGAACTTATAGGATTGTAAAACTTTGTTGGATTGAGTGGTGTCAAATACAAAGCTATGGGTCATCCCCAGTGGTGTAAAGAAAGAGCTGTCCAGAAATTTTGCAAAACTGGTTTTCGCTACTTTTTCAACAACCAATGCAAGCAAGGCATAGTTGGTATTGCAATAATCGAAGTAGGCGTTGGGTCGACCGGGTTTTAATTTCTCGGCATGTTGTATGATGAGATTCAGTATATCCTGGTTGGTAATATACCGGTGGGTATCCCAACCCAGTTTCTCAACAAAATGAACATAGTTGGGCAAACCGCTTCGATGGCTCAAGAGGTTTCGGATGGAGATATTTGAAAAAGGGAAGCCAGCCAAATATTTAGAAACACTCTCATCCAGGAGCACAGTCCCTTCTTCAGCTAGTTTTAAAATGGACATGGCTGTAAAGGTTTTAGACACAGAGGCAAGGTGGAAAGCGGTACTTGAATCAATGGCATCTCCTTTCAACACATCTTTCAGCCCACTGTATTCCTCAAAAACGATTTTACCATTCCTGGCAACCAGAATGGCACCATTGAAACGACTTCTTTTCAAAGTTTCTTCGAAGTATTTTTTACTGGACCGCTGAACTGACCTGTCTATATCATTGAGCGTCATGTCAGTTGGCATGGTCAATACAACTGATTTTTCGACAGGTTTCAACAGATGAGGCTCAAACCTTTTGTCTAAAACATAAAAAACAGCTGAAAACAGGATAAATAATAACACAAATACCTTGATCTTCTGCATCCTGACTTGTTTGAATTGGAATGGGTTGAATTAGTTGCTAATTTCGTTTCGTTAAAAATTCTAAATAAGATGGCGAGTTCATCCACTACCAGCTATCCAAAAGATAAGATAAAGATTCTTTTTCTGGAGAACATCAGTGAGGCTGCCATCAGGGCCTTTAGGGATGCCGGGTATTCAGATATCAAAAAAATCAGTGGGGCCTTGTCCGAGGATCAATTGATCCAGGAAATTAAAAATGTCCACATGATCGGCATCCGTTCCAAAACCCAGATAACTGAAAGGGTTCTCCAGCATGCCGAAAAATTACAGGCCATTGGTTGTTTTTGTATTGGAACCAACCAGGTAAATCTTGCAGCAGCCCGAAAAAGAGGAGTGGTTGTATTCAATGCTCCATACAGCAATACCCGCTCTGTTGCAGAACTGGTCATTGGAGCCTCTATCATTTTGATCAGAAAAATCCTAGACAAAAACAAAGCCGCTCATGAAGGCATCTGGAACAAAGATGCAAAAGGCAGTTTTGAACTCAGGGGCAAAAAATTAGGCATCATCGGATACGGCAATATCGGTTCACAAGTAAGTATACTTGCTGAGGCCATGGGCATGAAAGTTATCTTTTATGATGTGCTGACCAAACTTCCTTTGGGCAATGCAGATGCTAGAAAATCCTTAAAAGAGCTGGTTTCAGAGTCTGATATTGTGACCTTGCACATCCCTGAAACAAGCCAGACCAAGAACATCATCAACAAATCTCTTTTAAAGCAGTTTAAGAAAGGTGCAATATTGATCAATTTTGCGAGAGGAGAGGTGGTGGACCTGGATGCTTTGTCCAAATCACTGCAAGAGGGCCATTTGAGCGGGGCTGCCATTGATGTATTCCCTTGGGAACCCGAAAAAAACGGAGATCATTTCAGCTCACCGCTTCAAAATCTTTCCAATGTTCTCCTGACACCTCATATTGGCGGTTCAACCGAAGAAGCACAACACAATATCGGGGAAGATGTAAGCAGTAAATTACTCCAGTACCTGGAAATGGGTTCTACCTATGGTTCGCATACAGTGCCGGAGTTGAATCTTACCCCCGTGGAAGGAACCCATAGGATACTTCATATACATCAAAATGTCCCCGGTGTACTTTCTGAGATCAACATCAGTTTGTCTGATCATAAAATCAATATTCTGGGACAATACCTAAAGACCAATGATGAGATTGGTTATGTGGTGTTGGATGTCGATAAAAAATTATCCAAAAACGCAGCTGATCTGCTTCGCAAAGTAAAAGGCACGATCAAAGTGCGTCTTTTATATTGATCTTCATGCAAGAAATATTATCAGCTTTCTTAGGTACAAACCATGAACTGGACACAATCCCTTTCGGAAATGGCTTGATCCATTCCACTTACAAAGTTCAAAACAATGGAAAGTCGTTATACATCCTACAAAAGCTGAATACTTCCGTCTTCAAAAACCCATTGGATATTGCCGATAACCTTGATCATTTATCGGCTTTTTTAGTTTCCAGGCAACAGGAGGTTTTCTTTCCAATGCCCATGCATACCCTGAAAGGGGAGCCCTATGCCCTTCAACAGGGAGAATATTACCGATTAACCCCTTTCGTACCCAATTCTCGTTCTTTTGATAGCTGCAACTCTCCGGATGAAGCATATGAAGCGGCTCTTCAATTTGGTCGATTTACTTCTTCCTTTGAGGGATTTGATATCCGTCTTTTAAAACCCTCCATACCTGGATTTCATGATCTTTCTTTTCGCTGGAAACAGTTCAATGAATCTCTTTCCAACGGTATTCCAGAGCGTATTCAACTTGCTGGGAATGAGATAAAACTTGTAATGGACAACTTACATATTGTGGATAGATTCAATGCTGTACTCCAGGATAGGGCCTATCAACTAAGGGTTACACATCATGACACCAAAATCAACAATGTACTTTTCAATGAATACAAAAAGGGTATTTGTCCGATTGACTTGGATACGGTAATGCCCGGTTATTTCATCAGTGACCTGGGCGATATGTTCAGAACCTATCTCTCTCCAGGATCTGAAGAAGAAACTGATCTTGAAACAATATTTGCCAGAAATGATTTTAAGGATGCTATCATAGAAGGCTATCTTTCCAAAATGGCAGATCAGTTGACTTCAAAAGAAAAGGAACTCATCCCATATGCAGGTGAATTCATGATCTTCATGCAAGCCATTCGTTTCTTGGCAGATTTTCTCAATGGAGATGTATATTATGGAATTAAATACGAAATGAACAATTTTGACAGAACCAAAAATCAATTGCATCTCTTAAAATCCTACCAGCGGTTGTTCCATTGATTTTACTTTTCTTTTTTGACCAACAGGCTGTCGGTTGGAAGTTTAGGAAGACTGTCGGAGGTGAATATTTTTACATTTTTTAGCAAAGCCATCATCTGTTTAGCGTCTTCAGGACGTATTTCCGTTCTGCTTACATAAATGGATCTCAATTGACCAAGACTGATTATTTTTTTTAGTCCGGTTGTTGTGATCTGTGTATTCGACAAGTTCAAGTATTGCAGATGCTTTAACTTGTTGATCGAATTGATTCCAATATCAGAAATGGAATTGTTCTCTAACCACAATTTTTCAAGGGATTGAAACTTTTCAATTCTATAAATGCTTGAATCATTAATGCCTGACTTGTTCAACTTCAGTTCGATCAGTTGATCTGCAACCCCTCCCAAAAGGGTGAGAGCAGAATCTATGTCTACTGTCAGATTGAATCCTGTAGCCCTCAGGTGATTGTCATTGACAGCTATGGGGGAAATAACCCAGCCTATTTTTTTTAAGGATTGTATGAGCAAAGCATCTGCAGCGGTAACCACTGGACGTTCAATATTTTTTACTTCGGGTCTTGTCAGATTCGACTTGAAATTTTCCAGCTCTTTCAAGATATTTTCATCTGGTGCCAGAGACTCAACAGTGGCAGTGTATTTAGCCCCTGTGCGGATCCACCAGGATAAAATTGATTTTTCAGCAGTGGTCAGTTGTTCTTTCTCTTTAGGAGGCATGTGATGATCATCACTTTCATCCAATAAAAGTCTTTTGATCAACTCACTGTTCTCAGCATCGCCCTTTACCAGAACAGCCCCGTTCTTTCCGCCCTTGTCGATCCAAGTTGGATCATCCAGCCTCAATTTTCCTTTTTGTTTGTTGGCACCATGGCATTCTACACATTTTGTTTGCAGGGTATGCCCAACAATGTCTCGGTATATATCTGCTTTTTGTATGTCGGCAATTACCGGAAGGGTAGTCTTTTTATCATTTTCTGTACCCATTGACCAAAGAAAATTTTCACCATGCGTCAACGATCCTCCCTGGTGTCCTGTTAGAACCAAGCTGCCCAGTAAAATCAACAAGGCAATTAAGTTGGGATATTTATGATTTGTTATCAGTGGGCTAAAAAAGAAATACGCTGCATAGATCAATGTCATCCCGATGGCAGTCCATTGGTGAATTTCAACATCCGCTTCTGAATTGCTGCCTTCTAAAGAAAGAACATATCCTGACACCATGGAAAGAACTGCAGTGATAAGGCCTATCCCCAATATGATGCGAGTGGAATCCCTGAGGAATCTGTATTTCTCAACCATAGACAAGGCAGCAAGCAAAATAGCTGCTACAAAAATCCCAATCGGTAAATGAACAAGGACTGGATGAAATCTGCCAATTATTGAAATAGGATCCATTCGTTTTATTTCAAATATTTATGTCTAAGCGATGATGGGGTCAATTTTTTTACCAAAAACATCTGTGAGTCGGAATGATCTTCCCTGAAATGAGTACGTCAGTTTTTCGTGATCAAAGCCTAATTGATGAAGGATGGTTGCCTGAATATCATAAACAGAAACTTTTCCATCAATGGCATTGTATCCAATGGGGTCTGTTTCTCCATGACTGAAGCCACCTTTGATTCCACCTCCTGCCATCCACATGGAAAAAGCATCAGCATGGTGGTCTCGACCTTTGAAAGTATTTTGTTTTCCATCTCTGTTTTCCTGCATGGGTGTCCTGCCAAATTCTCCTCCCCAAACCACTAGGGTTTCCTCCAGCAAGCCACGTTGTTTGAGATCCAGCAAAAATGCTGAAATGGCTTTGTCCATTTTATAGCACTTGTTGATAAATCCAAGGTCTAAGGCTGTACCCGGATCGGTTCCGTGACTGTCCCATCCCCAATCAAAAAGCTGTACAAATCTTACTCCTTTTTCAACCAGTTTTCTTGCCAATAAAAGATTGTTGGCAAAAGATTCTTGTCCCGGTTCAGTTCCATACATTTCATGGATGTATGCCGGTTCATCTGCAATGGTCATTACATCTGGAACAGCCACTTGCATCTTGAAAGCCATCTCATATTGCGAGATCCTGGACATGATCTCCGGGTCTTGGTATTGTTGATAGGTCAATTCGTTGACCTTGTTGATGGTTTCAATCGATGCTTTGCGCATATCCCTGTCAAAACCATTGGGGTCTTTTAAAAAAAGAACAGGATCTCCTTCAGATCTGCATTGCACGCCTTGGTATACGGATGGAAGAAAACCGCTTCCCCAAATGCTTTTGCCTGCATCCGGGTTTCTGCCGCCGGAAGTAAGCACCACAAATCCCGGCAGGTTACTATTTTCTGATCCCAATCCGTAGGTGACCCAGGATCCCATGCTGGGCCTTCCCAATCTCGGTGTTCCGCAATGCATGAGCAATTGTGCTGGAGCATGATTGAATTGGTCTGTATTGACGGCTTTTAAAATGGTGACATCATCGATAACCTGGCTAAAATGAGGGAGATTATCAGAAAGCCAAAGTCCGCTTTGACCATGCTGCTTAAAGTTCGCTTGTGGCCCTAGCAATTTGGGAACACCTCGGATAAAAGCAAATTTTTTTCCTTGGATAAAAGAGTCCGGACAATCCTGTCCGTCTAATTTGGTGAGTTCCGGCTTATAGTCGAATAGCTCCAGTTGCGATGGGGCACCTGCCATGTGAAGGAAAATAACAGATTTTGCCTTGCCTTGAAATTGTGGTGCTTTTACATCCAAGGGATTGCTGCTCGTTTCTGCATCCGTTTGGGGAGCAAAAAAATTGCATCCATCCAGTATCGATCCAAGGGCCATCATCCCCATGCCAGTCTTACAATCCTGAAGAAAATGTCTTCTGGTTTGAAAGGACAATGTTTTCTGCCTGGCTTCTTTGACGATTTTTTCCATTGTCATTAATTTTTGGTGATTACTTCATCCAGGTTGAGAATGGCATTGGTTACTACAGATAGTGCTGCCAACTCTTTCTGTCCCTTTCTAAAGACAGAATCTGAAAGCATGGTTTTTATCCTGGATGTGTCATCTCCTAATTTCAGCAAACTGTTTCTATAGAGTGCAACAAATGTGTTTTGTTTTTGGGGATCGATTGGCTTTCCGGTAGCTTTTTCATAGCTTTTGGAAATTGCCTTTGTGAAATTCTGATGCTCAGACGCCAAGCAGCTTTTTGCCAAACGAACTGAAACATCCCAATAGGTTGAATCGTTCAGCAATGTCAATGCCTGTAAAGGAGTATTGGTTCTGATCCTTCTTGTTAAACAAACTTCCCTTGCAGATCCGTCAAAATTGATCATGGAAGGGTAGGGGCCGGTTCTTTTAACATAGGTATAGATGGCTCTTCTGTATTGATCTTCTCCCTGACTCATTGTCCATTTTCTATTGTCGTAAGGTGAGGACCAAATGCCATCAGGTTGATAGGGCATTACGCTAGGGCCGAACATTTTCGGGCTCAATACGCCGCAAATGGCCAAGGCCTGATCCCTTACCTGTTCCGCTGTTAAACGAACCCTCGGCGCACGGGCATAATATTTATTGAGAGGATCTTTTTTGCGCATGTCGGGCGTTACAACAGATGATTGTCGGTATGTCTCTGACATGACCATCCTCTTGAGCGTTTTTTTGATACTCCATTTATCAGTATGCATGAATTCATAGGACAGATAATCCAGCAATTCAGGGTGTGTTGGCAATGCTCCTTGAGAGCCAAGATCTTCAAGGGTTTCCACCAAACCTTGTCCAAATAATTGTTCCCAAAGTCGGTTGATCATGGTTCGGGAAGTCAATGGATTTTTTTTATCGGTCATCCACATAGCCAATCCATATCTGTTTTTTTGTTTGATCTCTTTGTTATTCACAAAAATGGCAGGTATTCCTGGTTCAACCTCTTTGGTTTTTAGCAGCCAGTTTCCTCTTTCAAATACATGAGTCTTCCTTTTCATGTATGCAGGATTATCCAGCATGATGGGGGTTAGTTCTGCATCCGGGTGGTTGAGTACTTGAAGCGACAATGCTTCATGGATTTTGGAATCTGGACTGCCATCGGTGGGGAAGTCCGGTGTCATGACAAACCAGTCCATCACCATACCATTCTCTTCTGGCTTTTTCAGCAGTTTGCTATCATAGTGTAAATAGATATCATGTTTTCCTTTGATCTCCTTTGGTAGGGTTAGCTTGACAATGTTCCATCCATCTTTGGTCTTATCCATCTTAACAGATTGGATAGCTGGATTTTTCATACTATCCATGTAGATATTGAGCAGCCCTTTGTCGATTGGATTGCGGAATCTGATCAGCATATTCGGTTTGCCGGTGAAATCAACATTTTTAAAACGTGCCGATCCCATCTTCCTCAACCGAAGAAATTTTGTGTCTTCCAATGCTGCATTGACCATTGAATCTGCGGTAATACTGTTAACGCATTGTTGTCCCGTTTTCAAGAGGCTTCGATAAAAAATAAGTTGTTCCTTGGTTCCCTTTCCTTTTATCCAGTTCATCACAGAATCATAGCGCAATTGACCGGACGGCCTAAACTCTCTCAGCAAGGGATATTCGTCATAAGTGTCTTCATCCCTTGAATTGTTGAAATAAGCCATGAAGCGATAATACTCTTCATGTCGGATAGGATCATAGGGATGACTATGACACTGAACACAGGCAAAGCTGGTACCCATAAGGGTTTCCCAGGTGGTATTGACCCTGTCGATGATGGCGGCAGTTCTGAATTCTTCATTGTCTGTACCCCCCTCATCATTGTTCATGGTATTCCGATGGTAGGCAGTTGCAATAAATTGTTCATCGGAAGGGTCCGGTAAAAGATCTCCAGCCAATTGTTCGACCAAAAATTGATCATAGGGTTTATCCTCATTAAAAGCCTTGATCAGCCAGTCGCGGTAACGCCAAATGGACCGTATATAATCCCTTTCATAACCCTTTGTATCAGCAAATCTGGCCAGATCCAACCAGAGGGCAGTCCAACGTTCTCCATATGCTGGGGTTGACATCAGATCCTCTACCAATATTTCATAGGCTTTGGGATCCTTGCTGTTCAGGTATTTTTGGGCAATGCTATCCGGTGCAGGTATGCCAATCAAGTCAAGTGATACCCTTCGGAGCAAGGTTTTTTTATCGGCTTCGGGTGAACGAGAGAGATCGACTTCACCCAATTTCTCATCTATGAACCGATCGATGGGATGCGGAGACTGTTTTTGAAAAAAGGAGAAAAAACCGGAAGAAGGAATGGATGGAGATGTTATGGTTTGATAAGCCCAATGGGTACCGAATTTGGCCCCTTCATCGACCCATCTGGTCAAAATGGAAATCTCCTCATCTGTCAAGGGCTCCTCCTTATAAGGCATTCTTTCCTCAGGATCGGAAAGGTGAAGTCGGCGGATCATGTCACTGTTGGCAGCATCGCCGGGAATGATAGCAGGTTTGCCTGATTCGGTGGGAGAGAGGGCCTCCTCTCTAAACAAAAGGCTGAATCCCCCCTTTTTTTTGACCCCACCATGGCAGGAAATGCATTTTTGGTTGAGGATGGGTTTTACCTGTGTATTGTAGTCCACAGGGGTATTGGAGAAAAACAGGAGATAGGCGGCACCCAAAACAAGGATACCGCTGAAGGTGAAAAGGTATTTTTTGTGAAAATGGGCTGGCATATGGCTTTTATTGGAAATGTTGGTCTAGTGCTTTTTTGAGATTTCGGACTTCTTCCGGATTGATGGTATAGGTAGAAAGATCTTCTTTCATGGTCTCACTATGGTAAGTCATTTTTGAAGCATGACGGGTTCTGGCTGAACTATGAAAGGCGTGGGCGCCGGTTTCAGCAGCAATCTGATGGATGTTATGGGAGGTAACCCCTGAGCCAACCATGATGGTGATCCTGTTTCCTGCTTGTTGAACCATTGATTTCAGTTGAGCCATGCCATCAATAGATTGTTGACTTAAACCACTCGTAAGAATTCTTTTACAACCAGTTGCTATAATTTCTTCTAGGGAAACGATGGGATCTTTTACCCTGTCAAATGCACGATGAAAAGTCACTTCTATGGGGCCGGCAATCTCAACCAGTTTTTGAACCCTATTGCTATCTATATATCCATTTTCATTCAGCAAACCTATGACCACACCGTCACAACCAAGCTCAACACATGCTTCAATATCATTGCACATAATATTGAATTCCTGATCATTATATAAAAAATCTCCACCTCTGGGGCGGATGATGGGGAATAGCTGAATGGATGCTTGACTTCTGGCTTCTTTGATCATTCCCAATGAGGGAGTTGTGCCACCTTCCATTGGGTTGGCACAGAGTTCAATCCTGTCTGCACCGGCTTCCTGGGCTAAGCGACAAGAATCAATATCAAAGGCTATGACTTCTAATTCGTATTTCATCCTTATTCAAAAAAATATTCACCTGGTATAACTACCTCTTTATCATTTGTTTTTACAGCATAACTAAACCCTTTTTGAAGGGCATAGGCGCCGTAATTGCCATATTTATCCATTGCCAGGAATCCAATCTGAATCTTTTTAGCCTTCTCCATGTCTCTTTTGGCAATCCTTTCCACCACTTTTTTGCAGGCTTCTCTGGGTGAATTTCCTTGTCGCATGTATTCTACAACTAAATGAGAACCAACGCATCTGATAACTTCTTCTCCAACACCAGTTGAGGTAGCGGCACCAATTTCTCCGTCTACAAAAAGTCCTGCGCCAATGACAGGGGAGTCACCCACCCGTCCATGCATTTTGAATGCCATTCCGCTGGTGGTACAGCCACCACTAAGATTTCCCATTGCGTCTAAAGCCAATATCCCGATGGTATCATGGTTATCAATGCTTCCTGGAAAAGCACCTGGTACGGGTTCCTGATAGGTTTTGTTTTCTATATTCATGACCGGCTCATATTTGGCCTGTTTTAGCCATTCCTTCCAGGCCTTTTCGCTGTCAGGGGTCAGCAAATTCTCTTTTTTGAAGCCATTTTGAAGGGCAAACTGAAGTGCGCCATCACCAACCAGGATCACATGTGGGGTTTTTTCCATCACCATCCGGGCAACAGAAATTGGGTGTTTAATGTGTTCCAAGGCCATAACCGAACCACAGTTGCCGTTTTCATCCATGATGCAGGCATCCAAGGTGACACGACCATCACGGTCGGGGTATCCACCATATCCAACCGTTTTGTTGCTTTCATCTGCTTCGGGAACTTTTGCGCCTTGTTCAACCGCATCCAGCGCGCGACCGTTTCTTTCCAGAATTTTCCAGGCT
>RFVQ01000200.1 GCA_009922495.1 Chitinophagia bacterium | reverse complement strand
AACAAAAAGCGGGAAACCGCTTTTTTTTTCTGCCTAATACAGTATAGAGACTGTAGACAGGTTGGGATGAGTCTGCAGTCGCTACGCTTGCGCTGCGCTCCCCAAAGGGGAGAGTCAGCCTTACCCCTGAACTTCGCTGAGGCTCGTCAGGGCGCTCAAGCACTGATGAGGCGAAGCGCCTCTTTTAGTCGGGTAAAATCTACCTAAAGCCCGTTAGGGCAAATCGGACATAAAATTATGACAAATAAATGCGGTACCACTGCTGGGCATACTACCCACCGTAGACTAGGCCAGACTGCCTGTGATCCGTGTCGTGAAGTCTATAACGCTTTTATGCGTGAGTGGAAAGCTAAGAACAGAGATAAGGTTCTAGCTGATAAAAAGGCTTACCGCCAAGCTAACCCTGACAAGATACGTCAGTACCGCCTGATATACAAGGCTACTAACGACCACAAGATTTTAGAAGGGATCGATTTGAACATTGAAGCCGGTCAAAAAATTGCTATCATGGGCGATGCCGGTTCGGGTAAATCCACCTTGCTGGAATTGCTGACGGGATCGCTGCAATTTCAGGAGGGAACGCTTCTTGTAAATGGTATTCCCATTGGTAATCATGAAATAGAATCTTACCGCAAGCATATTGGTGTCTTTTATCATGAGCAGGATATTTTTCATGGTACCCTCATGGAAAATCTTGCGATGGGAGATGAGTCCATCCATCCCAATGATCTCATAGAACTTGCCAATACGGTTGGTTTGAGACAATACATTGAATCCCTGCCCAGGGGATTTGACTCTATGCTGGAGCCAACAGGAAAGGGATTGAGTACCCTATACGCCAAAAAGATCCTCTTGCTGAGGGCTTTTGCCCCCAAACCTGCGCTCTTGTTGCTGGATGAGCCATTTGAACTTGCTGGAGGAGAAGATTCTCAAAAGATTTCCAACTATCTGCTGTCGTTGAAAAACACAAGTGTATTGGTGGCGACAGGCAATCTTGATTTTGCAAAACAATGCGATACCCTCATCGTCCTTGAAAAAGGGAAAATAAAACATGCTGGTAAGCCCATGGATGTATTGAAAACCGCAGGAAAGGAATAAGATGAAAAACATAAGCCAAACCATCAAAAAGGAAACCGGTTTCCAACCCAAGTCACCGGGAATGATCTATCGTGCCGAAAAGGAGAGTAAGGTGAAGTATTGGTTCTATGGTATTTTGGGTGCATTGATCATTGTGCTGTTTCTTCCTTGGACACAAAATATCAATACCGCCGGAAAAGTAACGACCCTTTACCAGGATCAGCGTCCACAGGAACTGAATTCCATCATTCCCGGAAGAATTGTGAAATGGTGGGTGAAGGAAGGCGACTTTGTCAAGAAGGGAGATACCATCGTTCAGTTATTGGACATCAAAGATGATTACCTGGATCCGCAACTGTTGCAAAGAACAGAAGAGCAATTAAAGGCCAAGCAAAAAAAGATTGTTTTCTACAATGACAAGATCGATGCAACACAGTCACAGGTTGCTGCACTGGAACAATCCCGTGACCTCAAGCTCAACTCCCTTGAAAACAAGATGGAGCAGACGCGCAGGAAATTGCTCAGTGACAGTGCGGAAGCAGTGGCTGCTGAGATTGATTATACCATTGCCACTCAACAGCTGAACCGCGGCAAGCAAATGTTCAGCGAAGGAGTTGTTGCATTGACTGAATTGGAAAAAAGAACAGCACAGTTTAACAAAACACAGGCCATCCTCACCGAGAAGCAACAGAAATTTCAGAATACCCGACAGGATCTGGTCATTCTGAAAATTGAGATGGGCAATGTGCGCCAGGAGGCAGCCGACAAGATTTTCAAGGCGCAAGGTGACATCGCCTCCGCCAGAGGAGAAGTGGCAACAACAGACGGTGAAGTTGCCAAAGGCACCAATCAATTGGCCAATTATGTGATCAGGGGTGGACAACGTTGGTTGATCGCTCCGCAGGACGGCCAGGTGATCAATGCCAGAAAACAAGGTTTGAACGAAACTGTGAAAGAAGGAGAGACCATTGTGGAGATTGTTCCCAATAAAATCGATTACGCGGTTGAACTTTTTGTGGATCCCATGGATCTTGTGTTGATCGATCGCGGACAAGATGTGAGGTTGATTTTCGATGGTTTCCCTGCCATCGTATTTTCAGGATGGCCAGCTGCCAGCTATGGTACATTTCTGGGTGAAGTAATCGCAGTGGAAACCAACCTCAGCAGCAATGGCAAATTCAGGATACTGGTTGTGCCCGGAAATGAAGAAAAGAAATGGCCTCCGAATGTCAAGATTGGTGCGGGTGTTCGTGGTTTTGCCATGTTGAAGAATGTCAGTATCTGGTATGAGCTATGGCGACAAATCAATGGTTTCCCACCGGAGTATTATAAAGTTGCGACTGACAAAAAGAAATCATGAGGCGTATTGGACTGATATTGTTTTCTTGCTGGATCTGCTTTGCTTCTATGCAGATCAAGGCGCAGGACAAAACGCTCAGCCTTGAGCAAACCCTGGATATTATCCGCAAGTACCATCCTGTTGCCAAACAGGCTGCCATTGAAGTGATCATGGCCAAAGCTGCCTTGCAATCTTCTCGCGGTGCCTTTGATCCTGCTTTTTATTTGAGCACAGATAGAAAAACCTTTACAGGTGTTGATTACTATTTTCATTCCAATCCCGAATTGAAAATCCCCACCTGGTTTGGTATTGATGTCAAGGCGGGGGTTGAAAACAATTTTGGACAAAGGATCGCACCGGATATAACATTGAGCAAGAGCAGTTATGTAGGCGTAACCATTCCTGTTTTGAAAGGATTGTTGTTCGACAAACGCAGGGCTGCCCTCAAGCAAGGTAAGATCATGGTCAACATGAGCCGACAAGAGCAGTTGCTCATGCTCAATGACCTGTTGTTTGATGCCACGGATGCTTATTGGAAATGGGTGAGTGCCCAACAGTCCTATCTTATTTTCACCAATGCCCTCACAACCAACAAAGCCCGATTCGAGTTGGTGAGGAAGGCATTCATTTCAGGAGACCGCGCAGGTATCGATACCACCGAAGCCTTGTCTCAGTTGCAAACCATCGAAGCCATGCAAACCCAGTATGGATTTGAGCTTCAAAAAGCAAGATTAACATTGAGCAACTTCCTTTGGAAAGAGAACAATGAACCTTACGAACTTAGCGAAGACATACAACCTGATTCTTCCTGGAACCTTGTTCCATTGCCTACCTATCCTTTGCCCAATCTTGGTCAAACGATTGATACAGCCATTCAATTCCATCCCAAATTGGTTTCAATGGATTTCAAAATGGATGTATTGAATCTGGAAAAAAGGTTAAAGTTCCAATCCCTTCTGCCAAAGTTTGACATCAATTATAATTTTCTGGACAAGGGCTATGCCTTCAACAATATGCTCGGGCAACCCCTGTTCAACAACAACTACAAGTATGGTGTCTTGTTTGCACTTCCCCTGTTGCAGCGGGAGGCAAGAGGTGATTATAAGATGGCAGGATTGAAGATCAATGATCTTGACTTTTCCACCATGCAAATGCGATTGGAGATCAGCAACAAGGTGAAAAC
>RFVQ01000199.1 GCA_009922495.1 Chitinophagia bacterium | reverse complement strand
GCGATCACTCCTGCGAAAGTTGCAGCAGCTCCGTTGTTGAAGACCAGTGCATCTTCGGCACCATCCAGCGCCGCCAGTTTTTTTCGGAGGATATCCACTGTTGGATTCAATCCTCTGCTGTAGAGATAACCACCCATCTCATCTTCAAAAGCCTTTCGCATCTCCGCTACCGTCGCAAACTGGAAATTGCTGGTCTGCACAATCGGAGGCGCAATCGCATTGAAATACGAGGCATGGTCCTCTCCCAAGTGATTGATGATATAAGAAAGATCAGTTGGATGTTCCATCAATTTTCTTTTTGTTCATGGCCAGGAAATAGATCAGCAGAAAACCGGCCAGCACCGCAGTGGCCGTCAGGGCGGTCTCTGGCTTGTCGATCGCGATGCTGGTGGCTACGAAAACATAAGCGGCAATGAAGATGATCGGCATCAGGGGAAAGAAACGCATGGTATAAATCTTGGTCTTGTCAAGATGCTGGGTGCGCTTTCTGATGATGAAGATCGTAGCAGCAGAAAAAGCCATCCCAATAGAATCCAGGAAGATGGTAAAGCTGAGGATCTTGTCGAAAGTATCGGCAAAGAACAATACCACCACGCTGATCATGGCATAGACGGTTAGGCTTACTGTGAGCACATCTCTTTTCTCGTCTTTTTTTCCAAAGGCTTTGGGAAGAATGCCGTCCTCGCTCATCGCATACATCACTCGGGGATTGCTCAGCAACAATACATTCACATAGGCCAGTACGGCAATGAAAAGCAGGATGGAGAAGGCAAAGCGACCGGTAGGACCGAACATTCTTTCGGCCACGATGGCAGCGATTCCTTTGGCGTTCTTCAATTCTTCAAAACCAATGACCTTAAAGTAGGCGTAGCTCACAGAAAGATAGAGCAGGATGATGACCATGATACCGATGAAGATGCCACGGGGCAGGTTCTTCTGGGGATTCTTCACTTCATCCCCGAAGTTGATCGTCTGCTGATAACCACCATAGGTGAATGAAACGGCGATAAGGGCCAATCCGAATGATTTCACATAATCCATGAAACTGAAATCCCCTTGGGGTATGTCGATGATAGGTGCGGTATTGCCCATGGGAAAGAAGATAGCGGATACGATGAGCAGAATCATGGAGATCTTGATCAACATCAGAATGTTCTGGGTTGTGGAGCTCATGCGCAATCCCAACAGGTTGATGCCATAAAAAATACCGATGGCTGACATCGCGATCAGCGCTTTCACAAAATCGGAAGGCGGTGTACTAAATATGATTTGCGAAATATATTCACTGCCGATGAGGGCTACCCCGGAAAGAGAAGCTGCATTGGAGATGAGGATGATGCAATTGACACCAAAGGCAATGGAAGGATGATAGCAGGTGGCAAAGATCTTATAATAACCGCCGGTGATGGGATAGCGGGAGCCGATTTCTGCGTAGGTCAGGGCCCCGCAGAGGGCGATGAATCCGCCTACGATCCAGCTGATGAAAAACACATTGGGCGTAATGGCAGCGCGGGCTGAATCAGATGCCGTCCGGAAAATGCCCATCCCGATCACCAGTCCGATCACGATCATGGTGAGATCAAAAAGATTGAGTTGCTGTTTGGGTTTGCTCATGGCTTGAAGATAATGAAAAAGCCATTTGCAGGTATGGCACGATCAGAATCCACATCATGTGAACATTCTTCTTCTGCACCCTGGATGCACTCTCCTATCTTTGACCTGCATTACGGTTGATCATGCACACGCTGATCATTAAAAGGGAAGTCCGGTTTTGATTCCGGCGCTATCCCCGTAGCTGTAAAAACCTTCCCGATCTCATCGGGACCATCTCCTCCACAGCCACTGCGCAAGCGGGAAGGCCGGAGATGGGGTTGAGCCAGAAGACCTGCCGGATGCAATATTATTAACCAGGGCTTTCGGGAGAAAAGCTGGGATGAATTCACTGCCACAGCAGTCAACCATTCTGTTCCATCCGAAGGTTCATAGTAAAACAAAAACTATGACCCCAAAAATTGCATGCATCGCTTTGCTATTGGCAACCTTCCAATCGCAGGCACAACAAGACAGCACCCTTCTCGAAGAAGTGGTGGTGACCGCCAACCGCATCGAACAAAAACAATCCAACACGGGCAAGCTGATCACCGTGATCAGTCGAAAAGAGATCGAAAGAAGTCCCTTTCATTCAATCGGAGAATTGTTGGGGCGACAAGCCGGTGTCAACGTGGTAGGCGCCAACAATGCCCCCGGCACCAACAATGACCTCTATGTCAGGGGTTCAGCAACCGGCAATACCTTGTTGCTGATCGATGGCATGCCTGCCTATGATGTATCTACCATCCGCAACAGCTTTGACATCAATTTTTTACCCCTCGGCGAAGTGGAAAGAATCGAAATCCTGCGCAGCGGACAATCCAGTCTCTATGGATCAGATGCCGTGGGGGGTGTGATCAACATCATCACCAGAAAGGAAAATACAAAGCGGCTGACCACAGGACTCAATCTTAGCAGCGGCTCCTACGGCAGCAGGATGCTGGATCTCAGTGCCGCAGGAAAAGGAAAGAAAGGCTTGCAATATAAATTGCAATACAACCGAAACAATGCCAAAGGATTTTCATCTGCTCTTGACAGCAACAAGGTGAAGTCGTTCGACAAAGACGGCATGCAGCAGGATTTTGTTTTGGCGCAACTGAATACTGATCTTCAGAAAAAACTGGTTTTCCGTTTGGGCTTTCAGGGAAGCTGGTACAAGAACGATCTGGATCAGGCAGCCTTTGAAGATGCCAAGGATTTCACTGCGAGCAATACCAATTTTCAATACAATGGTGGGCTGACCTATAAAATCAAAAAACTCATCTTACAGGGCAACTATGCCATCAACAACAGCCAGCGGGAGTATGTGGATGATTCCCTTTTTCTAAATGGCTTCAGCAAGTTCATGCGTTCTGATTACCAGGGTCGATCCTCCTTTGCTGAGCTCTATGCCAGTTTCAAGGCATCGCATCATTGGCAGTTGATAGGTGGACTTGAATCCCGCTGGTTCAATACTGATCAATCCTATTTGAGTGTCAGTCAATGGGGCAATTATGAAACAGCCTTATCCGGCGACAGTGCCAAAGTGAACACCCAAAGTGCTTTTGTGTCGGCTGTATGGAACAACAAGGGCTTCAACCTCGAATCAGGCATTCGTTTTAACAACCACAGTCGATTTGGGAAGAACTTTACGTACACCTTTAATCCATCTTATACCTTTCATGAGCAATGGCGACTGGCTATTAACTTGTCCTCTGCCTTCAAAGCCCCAACTTTGTACCAGCTCTATGATGGATATTCGGGAGAACGAAACCTCAAGCCGGAAACTTCCATGACTTCAGAGCTTTCGCTGCAATACATCGGATCCAAAACAATATCCTTCAGGGCAACTGTTTTCAATCGGAATACAAAGAATGGAATCGATTACGATTATGCTCGCTATAAATATTTCAATTACAACAAGCAAACGGATAAAGGCATTGAACTGGAAGCCAAATGGAAAAAAGAGAACTGGCAGCTGGGCATGAACTATACCTACCTGGATGGTGAGACGACAGCAATAGAATATG
>RFVQ01000198.1 GCA_009922495.1 Chitinophagia bacterium | reverse complement strand
GTATATGGTCCGGTTGAAAATGGAAACCCGGTAACCAATGCCAATCTGGATGCTTATCATGGTCACAAACATGTGACGACTGAATATCCTGGCGGTATCTACCACTATCATATCACCGATGCAGATCCTTATATCAATGGCAATGGATTTTTTGGAACACCCGGTACGGTTAGTCGTTAGCATTTGCCTGATGCTTGGATCATGGGGTTGTCGCACTGCGCAGGATCAGCTTCAGCAGAAGGTTGAATGGTATCCCGGCACAAAAGACACCGCAGTCGTCACCTATTTTTTGAATGGCAAAGAACAGGGTCGGTGGGTAAAATATCATCCCAACGGAAAGATCAGGGAAGAACGTTTTTTTGATCAGGGAAAAAAAGTTGGTCTGATGAGAACCTGGTGGGAAGATGGGCAGTTGCAATCTTCTTTTCTATTCAAGGATGATGAATACGAGGGTGAATGCAGTGAATGGAATGAGAAGGGTATTTTGATCAGAAGGATGCACTACGCGAGAGGACATGAGTCGGGTGCTCAGCAGCAATGGTATGATGATGGGTCGATAAGATCAAATTATGTGATCATCAAAGGAAGACGTTTTGGATTATTGGGAACAAAAAACTGTGTCAATGTATCGGATAGCCTGGATAGGTTTTAGTCTTTGTTTTTTCATGATGGCGTGTCGACAAGAACGGAAGTCAATGAGTCTGCCTTATTACAATGATCCGGCATTTACGGCTTTGTTTTTGGCTAATCCGGACAGCATTCGAACCAAAGTCACCCATGCCATTTCAGATTTCAGTTTTACCGATCAGCATGGAAATGCTTTTGGCAGCAAGGAACTCAGGGGTAAGATCCATGTGGCCAATTTTTTCTTTACCGGTTGTGGCAGTATTTGTCCGGGTATGATGCAAAAACTGAAAACCCTGAACGACAGCATCGGCAATGATCCCCAAGTTCAGCTGGTTTCTTTTTCCGTTACTCCCTGGCGGGATTCTGTTCCCCGGTTGAAGGACTATGCAGCAACCCATGGATACACGTCACCCCGCTGGCACCTGCTTACCGGTGACAAAGGAGCGATCTATTCCCTTGCACGGAGATCCTATTTTGCAGAGGAATCGTTGGGTTTCAGTAAAGACAGCACTGATTTTTTACATACTGAACATGTGCTGCTGATCGATCCTTCTCTTCGCATCAGGGGAATTTACAATGGGACCCTGGCCTTGGACATGGAGCAGCTTTTGGCTGATCTTAAATTGCTCCAAAGGGAGTATGCGTTTCCAGCAATTCAATAGATTTCTTCCAGCGGTACTTCCTTCGTAACTTGTGTTCCTGACACATGAATGCAGGGGAATGCAGGAACTAAAAGCGATCATATCAGCCTATGAAATTGCCAATGCGGCAGGAAAAAGAACTGCCCTGGCGACTGTTGTGCATGTGGAAGGATCCTCCTACAGAAGACCCGGAGCCAGGATGCTGGTGGATGACGAAGGAATGGTCACCGGTGCGATCAGCGGTGGATGTCTGGAAGGGGATGCCCTGCGCAAGTCCCTGTTTGCCATCGCTCAGAACAGTTCCAGGTTGGTGACCTATGATACCAGTGATGAATCAGATATGAGCATTGGTATTCAACTGGGTTGTGAAGGACTGATCCAGGTCTTGTTCGAGCCCATCGATCCCTCCAATCCTGAAAATCCCATTGAACTGATCCGAACTGCCATTGGTGTTCGGCAACATGCTGTTTTGTCTACCCTCTTTTCTCTACAAGAAAAATCCAGCACTCAACCCGGAACATCCTGTTTGTTGCTTTCCAATGGGTTGACCAAGGGAAATACATCAAAGAATGATTTCCATCAACAACTGCTAAAGGACATGCAGGCAGCTTTGCAATCCTGTTCTTCTGCTTTCAAAACCTATGCACATGATTCCCTTTCAACAACTGCTTTCATCGAAGTACTTCCCCCACCCATATCCCTGGTGATTGTGGGTGCAGGCAATGATGCTGTTCCCATGATGCAATTTTCACATGCTTTGGGTTGGGATGTCAGGGTAGTGGATGGACGAAATACCCATGCTAGACCTGAGCGCTTTGCCGCAGCCTGCCAGGTATTGGTCAGTCATCCAGAGAAAGTATTGGAACAATTACCCATGGATGAGCGAACGGTTTTTGTGATGATGACCCATAATTACAATTACGACAAATCCATGCTGCGTGCATTGCTGCCCTCCGTTACGCCGTATATCGGCATGCTCGGTCCCAAGAAAAAACTGATCAGGATGCTCGAAGAATTAAAGCAGGAAGGAATGGCCATCCCTGATGAAATGCTGGAGAAGGTATATGGTCCCACGGGTCTTGAAATTGGAGCAGAAACACCCGAAGAAATTGCCCTCAGCATCATTGCAGAAATCCAGGCAGTGATCAATGGGGTTAGTGGGGGCTCTCTGAAGTTCAAGGATTCCGTGATACATGATCGTTCCACCAGCCTAATTGAAAAAATCAATATTCATTGAAAGCTTTGCACCATATCGATCAGTGTGGAATCGTCATCCTGGCAGGTGGGCAAAGCAGCCGGCTGGGTAGTCCCAAGCAATTGCTGCCATTCGGCGGCACAGCCTTGGTCGTGAGGGTGGCAGAAGCCGCCTGCAGAATCAAACTGTATCCTGTTATTGTGGTCTTGGGAGCTCATGCGCCTAAGATCATGCCCTACCTGAACATACCCGGACTTTCAGTTGTTGTCAACGAAGGGTGGGAAGAAGGAATGGCTTCTTCCATCCGAAAGGGAATAGAGGCGATGGACCTGAACCATCCGCATGTGGATGGCATCATGTTCCTGGTTTGTGATCAACCTCATTTGAGTCATTCGCTCATCCAACAGCTGATAGAACTCCAGGATGAAACAGGATCACCGGCTGCAGCCTGTGCCTACAATGGAAAACTAGGAACACCGGCACTATTTCACAAAACCCTTTTTCCTGCACTCCTGCAGCTGAAAGGGGATATTGGGGCTAGAAAAATATTGGAGGAGATGAAGGAAGATGTGACCATACTGGATTTTGAAGAAGGTCGAATTGATATTGACACCATGGCGGATTATCATCAATTGTTGAATGAAAAAAAAGGGGAAGCATGATCATCGATGGTTTCAACAGGGTACATGATTATTTGAGAATCTCGCTTACGGATAATTGCAACCTGCGTTGCTTTTATTGTATGCCGGAAGAGGAATATGCATTCACACCCGCCAGCAAGCTCATGCAGGCGGATGAAATTGAATCCATTGCTAAAATATTTGTAGACAACGGTGTCAACAAGATCCGTCTTACCGGCGGCGAACCCCTGGTCAGAAAAGATGCAGCCGATATTATTTTGCGTTTGTCAAAGCTGGGTGCCAAGATCACCCTTACCACCAATGCAACCCGTCTGCATGATTTTGTGGATGTCCTCAAAGAAGCCAACATTCGTTCGCTGAACATCAGCCTGGATACCCTTAACAAAGACAGGTTCATGCTCATGACCAAACGCGATCAATATGAGAGGGTACGAAATAATATCGATCTGATGATTGACCAAGGCATTCATGTAAAGGTGAATGTGGTGGTGATGAAAGGATTGAA
>RFVQ01000197.1 GCA_009922495.1 Chitinophagia bacterium | reverse complement strand
ATATCATCCCTGAAAAAATGCCGCTGGACATTGTCTACGAAGACGATCATGTGCTGCTGATCAACAAGCCAGCCGGCATGGTAGTACACCCCGGATCAGGCAATTTCTCAGGAACCCTGATCAATGGAGTAGCCTTTCACCTGAAAGAACAAAACCCAAACCTTGACGAAAGCAAACTGCCCCGCTTTGGCATGGTGCACAGGATTGATAAAAATACAAGCGGACTGATCGTCCTGGCAAAGTCAGAACTGGCAGCCGTTCACCTGGCCAAACAATTTTTCGACCACACCGTGAAACGGAGATACATTGCTTTGGTGTGGGGAAATTTTGAAGAAGAAAATGGAACCATCACGGGACATATTGCCAGACACCAACGATTCAGAAAACTAATGGATGTGTATCCGGAAGGCGACCATGGCAAGGAAGCCATTACCCATTATACCGTGCTGGAAGACATGAAATATGTGAGCCTGGTTGAATGCCGGTTGGAAACGGGCAGAACCCACCAGATAAGGGTGCACATGCAGCACATTGGTCATTCATTGTTCAACGATGATGTATATGGAGGTGACCGCATCCTGAAGGGTACCGTCTTTACCAAATACAAACAGTTTGTCGACAATTGCTTTGAGATCTGCCAACGTCATGCGCTGCATGCCCAATCGCTGGGCTTTGTTCATCCCGCTACCGGAAAAGAAATGTTGTTTGAAAGCGAATTGGCAGATGACATGAAAGCCGTGATAGAAAAATGGAGGAACTATTCCAATACGGCATTGGCCAATGCCAGATCATAAACAGTGGCGGTGAACAATCCCCTTTCCCTGCCCTTCATCACTACCCCCCAGTTTCCATCGTAACGAATCAATTTTGGATAAAGGAAAGATCCAAATTTATCCATCTCAACTTCCATGGAAACATTGAATTTGTAGAGCCCCGCATTGTAACTCAACTTATAATTGCGCGCTTTCACCTCAAAGGATTCATAATCGAACCAAGTAGTCATCTCATCGATGACCACATCATCTCGTTTGTAAAAAACCAATCCTTCTTTGATTTTAAGGCTGAATTGATAAGCAGGTTTCCCCTTGTATTCGTTGATGTCGATGGAGAAATCATACAGATCGGCATGAGATTGATCAAATACCTTTACTTTGTTTCCCATGAGCGGGATGCCCGGAATATCCTTGCCTGGATTGAAAAACAACATCTTGAGTTGTTCCTTGTGTTTGTCCAATCCCTTTTTCCCCTTGATGCTCCTCATCGGATCACCCACCAGGTTGTTTTGTCCGCATAGCGTATCCTTCGCAAAGAAAAGTGAAGCATACAACTCTGCTGTATAATAGTTGTAATCGCCATCGGGTTGATAGAAATCTCCTGATGATTTTTCTTCCAACACTTTGGTAACCCTGCAGGAACGGGCAGCCCATTGTCTTGTTTTGCTATACAAACTGGCCTGCACCTTCCCTTTCTTGTCAAACATCCTCACATCATTGATGGAAGAATAATTGAGGATGCGCAGGTTTTTAAAAGCTTTGTAAAAAGTGGTGTCGTCTTCCACCTTTTTGATAAAGCCCGGAACATTGGTCCCAGACCGGATCACCACAGGCGTCAGCGTCACCTGTCTGCCGCCCATGGAAACAATGGAATCCTTGCCTTGTGCATGGGCCATCAAAGTGGAAAGAAAAAAAAGCAGGGATAAAAACCATGTCTTCATCCCTGCAAAGATAATGTTCTACAAAATGATCAACGTTTGTTGCCGGTTTGCTGTATTTCTTTGTTCATTTCTGTAATATCGACGGTCTGTGAAAAATCTCCCAGCAGCCATTTGCTGAAATAATCTCCCATCAGCCAGAAAAAATACTCTGTCATGTCGCCATATCCATGTCTTTGTCCTGGCAACAAAACCAGGTCAAACCGTTTGTTGGCTTTGATAAGGGCATTGGCCATGCGCATGGTATTGGCAGGATGCACATTGTTGTCTATATCTCCATGAGAAAGCATCAGGTGTCCTTTCAAGTTCTTGGCCAGCTCTGAATTCTTTTCAATCGCATAGAGGAAACTGGTATCTCCTTTGTCAGATATCTGCTCTCTCACCCCATGGTGCTTCTCGCTCCACCAGCGGTTGTATATATTGTTCTCATGGTTGCCTGCAGAGGAAACAGCCACTTTGAAAAAATCGGGATATACCAGCATGGCAGCTGTTGACATGAAACCACCCCCAGAATGTCCATGAATGCCCACTCTGTTGATATCAAGGTAGGAATATCGCTGCGCCAGCTGTTCGATAACCGCTTTCTTGTCTGCCAAGCCATAATCACGCAGGTTTCCATATCCGTAATTATGGTACCATTTTGAACGCGAGGGATGTCCTCCTCTGTTGCCCAGTGTTACCACTACAAATCCGAACTGCGCCAATCGGTCGATCCTGTCCATGCTGCGCCCAAAAGCCTTGTTCACAGACTCCGTTTGGGGTCCTGGATACACATAGGCGATGATGGGATATTTTTTAGTGGAGTCAAAATCAAATGGCTTGTAGATAACACCATAAAGATCTGTGATGCCATCATCTGCCTTGGCTGTAAAGGGTTGAGGGAATTTGTACCCGGCCTGTAAAAGGGACGCCAGATCGGCCTTTTCCAGATCCATGATTTTTTTGCCATTGGCATCGTATAAAACGAAACAGGTATGGTGTTGACGCGGGAATGATTGTCAACAAAAAATCTTTTGCTTTCATCAAGGCTCACAGCATGATCAAAATCTCCTGCATTCAACAATTTGGTGCCACTGCCGTCTAGACCTGCTTTGTAAAGATGCAGGTAATAAGGATCCTCATCCGCCTCTTTTCCATTGGCGGTAAAATAAACCGTACGGGTCTTTTCATCCACCGACTCAATGTCTTCCACATGCCAGGGGCCTGAGGTGATCTGCGACTTTAGCTTTCCGGAAACATCATAATGGTAGAGATGCGCCCATCCGTCTCGTTCACTCCAATGGATGAACTCCTTTCCATTGTTAAAGAAATAAGGCTTTCTGATTTCAACATAGGTATTGAGTCGTTCTTCCACCAGTACCGTTACTTGTTGTGTAGTCAGGTCAAGGGCACAGATATCTATTTTCTTCAGATCACGGCTTGTCCTGCTAAAGTAAAAACGGGTATTGTCCCCCAACCAGATCATCGGGCGAAATTCATCATCCCTGTTTCTTTTGTCGGCATTGGCAGCCCAAACACTGATCTCCTGGTCTTTGAACAGTGACGTGTTGATCTTGGTCATTTTTTTGGATGCCATCTCAAAAACCATCAGTTCTCTTTGTGGCGCTTCTTTTTCACCCGGCATGTGATATTTGTAAGTTTCCAGTGTCGGGCGAGGCTCCGCAATGCTATTGATGACCCACAGGTCTTTCACGTTGCGACTGTCTGTTCTGACGATGGTGAAATACTTTGCATCGGGTGACCACATCACAAAAACCGACTTACGCTTTTTTCTGTTCGCTGTTTTTTCAACATTGGTCTCGCCATAAGACTCTCCATATCCATAGTTCTCAATGCCGTCTTCTGTCAGTTTTTCTTCCACAATGGTGCTGTCATCTTCATTGGCAATGGCCTTGCGAAGATTGGCTGAGTCCATCCTGTACAGATTGAAATTTTTGGCATAGACCAC
>RFVQ01000196.1 GCA_009922495.1 Chitinophagia bacterium | reverse complement strand
ATCTAACCCAATTCGGTAACCCCAACGGTAAGTGGGAAACCACCACTTCTGCCAACGTAGGTTTTGATGCAAACTTGTTGCGCAACCGTTTGGAAGTAGTGTTTGACTGGTATACCCGTACTACTTCAGACATGTTGGCACAGATCGCAGTGGCAAGGGCTCAAGGTCAAGGTACTTTGCCTTTCACCAACATCGGTACCATGAGAAACAGTGGTATCGACCTGAACCTGAACTGGTCAGACAAGGCCTTCAACGGACAGATTCGCTATTCAATTGGTGTAAACATTACCCAGTACAAGAATGAAGTGATCAAACTGAACAATGATCCTAACGCTACACTGTTCGGTTTCACTACCCGTCTCCCGTCGATCACTGCTACCAAGAAGGGATATCCCATCGCAAGTTTCTATGGATATTTTGTGGATGGTATCCTCAATGCCCAGCAGGCAGCAACTGCACCCAAATTTGGTACCTATACCCGTGAAGGTGTGTTCAACTTCAGGGATGTGAACAAGGATGGTGTGATCACAGCAGCAGATCGTGATTTCCTTGGTAACCCACACCCTGATTTCATCTACGGTATCAATCTCTCTGCAGGATATAAAAACTGGGATCTTGCTGTGTTTGCAAAAGGACAGCAGGGCGGAGACATCTTCAACTATGTTCGTTACTGGACAGACTTCAACGTGTTCCAGGGTAACCGTTCAAAGAGGATGTTGTATGACTCTTACGGTGAAGGCGGCAAAAACCTTCTCCCTAGGTTGAATTCTTCTGACGCAACCAGTCAGCAAGTATCCTCCTACTTCATCGAGGATGGATCCTATCTCCGTTTGGGTAATATCCAGCTCACCTATACCATCCCTGCCAACTTCATGAAGAAGGTAGGAATCAGTGGTGCTCAGGTGTACGTACAGGGACAGAACCTCCTGACCATTACCAAGTATACCGGTTTGGATCCAGATATCAACCTCCGTACTTCTGACGCCAATAACCAGGACTTCCACATGGGTATTGACGAGGGTGCATACCCCGTTGCAAAATCCATTCTCTTTGGTTTACAGCTTAAATTTTAATTGACACAATCGAAAAATGATTTATATGAAAAAAGTAAAATTTCTACTTCTGCCAGTGGTCATGGTCATGACCTTTGGCTGTCAGAAATTCTTCGACGTCAACCCACAGGGTGTTGCCAGTCCTGCTCAATTGAAGAGCAAGGCCGGTGTCAGCGCCTTGTTGGTAGGTGCATATTCACTGCTCGACGGCGTAGGTTCAGGTACAACCCAATGGCATGCCTCAGTTGACAATTGGGTATTTGGTGGTGTTGCCTCAGATGACGCTGTTAAGGGTACAGACGCAGGTGACCAGCCGGAACAATCCTTCATTGAACAATACAACTGGGTGGCGGACAATACCCACTTCAGGGGAAAATGGCAGCATTCCTATGATGCCATCGCCCGTTGCAATGAGGTGATCCTTTTTGCAACAGATCCTGATGTGAAGGATATGACAGATGCCGAAAAGACACAAGCAGTTGCAGAGGCTCGTTTCCTTCGTGGACATTATCATTTCGAAGCCAAAAAGATGTGGGGCAATGTTCCTTATATCGATGAAAAGACCTACAAGCCCAATGATCCTTCAGGTGTATTGGTAACCAATACAACTGATATCTGGCCCAAGATTGAAGCTGATTTTGCCTTTGCTGCCGCCAATTTGCCGGCTACCCAGGCACAGAAAGGTCGTGCAACAAGATGGGCTGCCAAATCCTATTTGGGTAAGGCACTTCTGTTCCAAAAGAAATGGGCAGCAGCCAAAACCGAATTGTTGGATGTTTACAACAATTCCGGCAAGAGCCTGGTCACCAGTTTCCATGATAACTTCAGAACTGCCACTAACAACAACAGAGAATCCATCTTTGAAGTACAGTTTTCCATCAATGATGGAACAGGCGGACAGAATGGTAACAAAGGTGCTACCTTGAACTGGCCTTATACTTCTACTTCTCCTGGTCGTGGATGCTGCGGATTCTACCTGCCTTCCCACAACCTGGTGAATGCCTACAGAACAAGTGCTGCTGGTCTACCATTGATTGGTGCTGCCGCAGACGGAAGCCAGGACACCTATAACGATGTAGACGTTCCCAATGACCAGGGTCTCAAGTTCTCAGATGCATGGACCCTCGATAATTCTCAACCTGTGGATCCTCGTCTCGACTGGACTGTTGGCCGTCGTGGTGTTAACTTCCTGGATTGGGGTAAGATGCCTGGTAGCTCCTGGATCCGGGACCAGAACTATTCCGGTCCATTCACTGGTAAAAAATGGATGTACTACCTCTCTGAAGAGAACTCTACTACCCATGCTACCGACCGTCGTTCTGTGAACAATAACTTCAGGTTGATCCGTTTGTCACATGTCATCCTTTGGTTGGCTGAATGTGAAGCAGAATTGGGTAATCTGAACCAGGCTGAAATCTATGTAGACATGATCCGTAACAGGGCCAAAGGGTCACCAGCTCAGGATGCATCTGTAAACACCAAGGTGGAACCATACCCTGATGGTACTTTCCTTACTCGTGGACAAGCTTTTGCCATCAACGCTGTTCGCCATGAGCAGCGCCTGGAATTTGCCATGGAAGGTCATCGTTTCTTTGACCTGGTCCGTTGGGGAATTGCAGAGAAAGTGCTCAATGCTTATATAGCCAAAGAATCAGTTAGCGGACGTGGTTGGGATGGCCGTACTTTCACCAAGAGAGCCTATCTTGTTGGCAAGGTATTCACCGCCAAAAACAATCTCTATCCAATCCCTGCTGATGAGATCTTGAACTCTCAGAAGGATGGTAAATCCGTTCTCACCCAGAATCCTGGTTATTAATACCGGATTCGATTATATGATAAAGGCTGTCCAAATGGACAGCCTTTATTTTTTAAAAGTTGTTTTAGTTTGATTTTTCAAGAGGTTAATCCATGTTCATCAGCTGTTCAGACAACTTTTCATACTCCGGTTCTGCCTTGCTCAATTCTGATTGAATTTGCTGGTATTGTTTTTCTGCCTCATTGAATTTGTTCCGGTCTGAATAAATCGAGGGATCTGCCAAGGCGGCTTCGGCGGCTCTTATTTCAGTTTTTAAGCGATTTACTTTTGCCTCCATCTCGTCGAACAATCGTTGAATTCTTTTTTTCTCTTTTTGTTTTTCTTTGTCGATGGGTGGTCGGTTATCGGTTGTGGGTTGTTGGTTGTTGGTTGTGGGTTGTGTCTTTTTGGTTGCAGGTTGTGGGGTGTGGGTTGTAGGTTGTGGGATATTCTTCCCTTGTCCTTCATTTCCTTTTCCCTGTAATGCCATCCTTTCCTTCCATTCCACCCATTCAGTATATCCACCTTTGAATTCAACGATCTTGCCGTCGATGATCTCCCAAATTTTGTTGGCGGTTTTGGAAATGAAATAACGATCATGGCTCACCAAAATCAAACTGCCCTCGTATTTGTCCAGTGCTTCTGCAAGTAGGTCCACTGAATGCATGTCCAGGTGATTCGTGGGTTCGTCCAACATCAGGAAGTTGGATTTGCTGATAATGGTTTTGGCCAGGGCCACACGGGCTTTCTCACCACCGCTCAATACCTTGATCTTTTTGTCAACATCATCACCACCGAAGAGGAAACAACCCAATACGGTCCGCAGTTCCATATC
>RFVQ01000195.1 GCA_009922495.1 Chitinophagia bacterium | reverse complement strand
GCCATCACGTTGGGCCAGGAACGGCGCTGGTTGCCCATCTGCAACAGTTTGTTGTGTTTGGCAGCAGCCTTGACCAGCATCTCACCTTCATTCGGGTTGTGGCTGCAGGGTTTTTCCAGGTATACGTGTTTGCCGGCGGATACTGCCAACAAAGCGGCCGGTGCATGCCAGTGGTCGGGTGCTGTAACAATCAGGAGGTCAAGGTTCTTGTCTTCCAGTGCCTTCCTGAAATCACCTTCTGCCTTGGGTTTTTTGCCCTGTGTTTTTTCGATGGCGGTAACGCATTTGTCCATCGCCCTCGCATCCACATCGCATACATAGGAGACTTCACATTCTTTCTGTGAGGCGAAGTTGGTGCTCACGGAGAAACCGCGACTGTTCACGCCCATGACGGCGGCAGTAATCTTTTCATTGGAGCCAATGATGTTGCGGTACTGACTGGCAGAGAATCCCGGTAGGATGCCTCCAAAGGCAATGGCAGCAGAGGCTGCAGATGTTTTTTGGATAAAACTTCTTCTGGAACGACTCATGATGGAAGGTTTAATTGTTGAATGATCTTGTTGGCTTTTTTGAGATGGGTTTCATATACATCCTTCAATAGAATGGCTTTGCCGTCTTTTCGTTTGCTTTCATCGGCAGCTTCCATGAAGGTATAGATCTCCAAAGTTTCTTTGGGTCTGATGGGCAGTTCGCCTGTTTTGAAAAAAGCGATGATCCTGTCAAGCAGGTTGTCATATCCTTTGTAAGGTCCTAATGTTAAGGGTCCTTTTTCCCCGTAGGCTGTCCCGCCATATTCATGTTTGCCTGTGCGCGTTCCCCGGAAGGTTCCGATCCTGCCATCTTCCCAAACACCCACCACCATTTCTGTTCCTGCTGTTTGGGTTCGGGTGACCGATTGGCAACCGGTACCCATGACCGTATAGAGGGTTTCCACCCCGTGGATGCCATACCAGAAAAGATCGGGATGGGTGGGTTCGAGGGTAGCGGGACTGAAACAGTCGGCGCCTAAAATTTTTCCGACCTTTCCAGAAGCCGCTTCCTGAGCGGATTCCATGTAGCGAAGAGAGGAGCTGGAGAAGAAGGGGACCTTTAATTTTTCTGAGAGGGTATAGAGTGCGATGGCATCGCTCAGGGTGCCGGCCACAGGCTTGTCGATGAACAGGGGCTTGCCTGCTTTCATCACTTCCAATCCCTGTTCCAGGTGCGGCCTGCCATCATTGGTTTCCAACAAAACGAAATCCACTTTCTTGAGCAGATCGGCGATTGAGTCTACGATCTCCACGCCCAGCTTCTTTACATCTTCTATATAGCCCGGAATTCTTTTGGTGGAGGATTCAATGTCGGCGCTTCCGCGAGGGTAAGCAGCCACCACCCGAAATCCCTTGTATTTATCAGCTGCGTCAGCGGCGTTCAAAGCCTTGGTAAAAGCGATGCTGTGAGAGGTGTCCAGACCGATGATGCCAATCCTGCCGGAGGTTGCCTCTGAACCTGATGCAAAAGCAGGCAAGCTTACATGGGTGAATCCAAGTCCCATGCCTAGTGCAGCGGCATCCCTGACGAAGTTTCTTCGGCTGTATCGGTTCATTGGCAATCGTTTTGGTTCTGAAGCATTTTCAATTTACGGCAGAATCCTCAAATGCCATGATTTGGTTAAAGGTTGATGCGCATATTCAGGGTTGCCCTTTTGAAACCTCCTAATTGTAGTTGTTTGGATGCATCGCTTTTTTCATCCAGCAGAGGATTGGTATGGTTGAAGTGAATGAAAATGATCTTCTCTTTTTCTTTGGTCGGGAGAGAATCAAAAAGCTCTAGGCTTTCCTGCACCAGCGGATGCGGGATCTCAGCGATGTTGCGGTTGCCCACCTCAGCTGCGCTGAAGAAGGTTCCGTCGATCAGGGCATGGTCCACCTCTTTGATCAGCGATACAATGTCTGTCCGCCATTTTTCCCATTTGTCGATATCAGGGATGAACAATATTTTTTTGTGTGGGCCTTCGATGATGTATCCAACCGTCTCGGAGTACTCATCCCGATGGGGTACCAGCATGGGTTTCACCTTGATCGTGGGACTGATGTTTTCCCATTTTCCTTCTGATAAAGGGTTGATCTGAATATTGTTCAGGGTAACCAACTGACTCCACGGGCCATTGCCCTCCAGAAACATTTTCATCTTTGGCATGGCATAAACGGGCACGGAATGGCTGTTCATGGCTTCACGCCCCAAATGCATCAATCCTGCATAATGGCCTATGTGAGCATGGGTGAGAAAGATACCATCGGGAGATTTTCCCGGCTGTACTAGCAGGGCTTGATTGAGCGATTTGAGTTGAGAGCTGATATCCGGAGTAGCCTCGAATAAAAAACGCTTGCCGTTTACCGGATCAACAACACCCAATGAAACCACTTTTTTATGGGGATCAATATTCTTGCAACAATCCTTTTCACAACCCAGGTGTGGCGACCCCCCATCTTGCAGGGTACCCAGCACCACCAAATAGGGATCTCTTGCGGACGAAGATTGGGCTATGGACGGGCTGTTGAATGCGAACAAAAAAATCTGTCCCAACAACAATATGAACCATCTGCCTTTCATGCAATTCCTTTTGAGTTGTTAAAATACCATAATTTCCCTTAGCCAAAGAAGGTAAACGCAAACATGAGCGTCTAAATCCTACGAAACCTATTCATCATCTCTAAAAACTACAACATGAAAGCAATCTTCTCAACGATGTTCGCCATGGTAGCCCTTGTTTTTTCATTGCAGGCCCAACCTCCCGGTGGTGGCGATCCAGAAGCCATGCGTGCACGCATGAAAGAGCGTGTCAAGCCCATGCTTTTGGACAAGACAAAGGTGACCGATGCCGAAGCTGACAAAATCCTCGACATCAATTTCGAATTCCAAATGAAGACAAGGCCCATTCGCATGGACCAGTCTCTTTCCGATGACGAAAAGAAAGCCAAAATGAAAGAAGCACAGGATGCCCGCGACAAGGCACTCAAGGCCATTCCCCTCACCGATGAAAAAGTAAAGGCTGTCAATGATTTCTATGAGGAAATGAGAAAGCAAATGCAGCAACAGCGTGGTGGCGGCGGCCAATAGTTTTTCTCAGAAAAGATTCTATACTACCTATCGCAGTTTATCATTGCCCCGGATCTTAACCGGGGCAATTTGTTTTAGATACATACTATCTGTTTAACTTAGAGAAAACTCATCACATGACCAGCCGCCGTTCTTTCCTTCAAACCCTGTCAGCCCCTATTTGGGCCTTGCCGCTTGCCTCAACATTATCTGAAAAACATTTACCTGAGGGCAAAGTGCTGCGGGTTGCTTTGTTGGGTCTCGGCAGTTATGCCTCCCGTGTTGCGGAAGCCATGAAGGATTCCAAAAGAGCGGTTGTCGCAGGATTGGTCAGCGGCACGCCTTCCAAACTGGTCAGCTGGCGGGCCAAATACAATGTTCCGGAGTCGAACTGCTATAACTATGAGACGGTCGATCAGATCAAGAACAATCCCGACATCGATGCGGTATACATCATCACGCCCAATGCCCTCCACAAGGACATGGCTATTCGCATTGCCAAAGCAGGCAAGCATGTGATCGTAGAAAAGCCGATGGCCTTGAATGCAAAGGAGGGAAAGGAAATGGTGGATGCCTGCCAAAAAGCAGGTGTACATTTACTGGTGGGCTATCGCATGCATTTTGAACCCAAGACCCTCGAGATCATCCGCATGCGCAATGCTGGAGATTTTGGAAAGATTTTGTTCTTTCAGGG
>RFVQ01000194.1 GCA_009922495.1 Chitinophagia bacterium | reverse complement strand
TGGTGATGAAATTACCATCGGTGCTAATGCTGGTGGCTCCGTAAATTTTTTTATACACTTCCGGTACGGTAGCATTGCTACTGCTGTTGTTGCCGGAGGAAGTGGAATCTTTCTTGCAGGAGTAAACTGATAATAAAATGAGGAGGCTAAGAGAAGCTTGAGTAAAATATGTTGCCATAACCTCGAATTTACCTAATCTTGCAGAGGATCTTCATTCCAAAATGTTAAATAAGACTACATATCTTTTTGCCTTTATTTTTCTACTGATGGCATCCTGTAAAAAGTCTGCCCTCAATGTAGCTGGAAGTGGAACACCATCAGCTGATTCAACGAAATATAATTCGGACTGGACCTATGCCACCCATGGCAATTCAGCACCGGATTATACAACTGTCTTTCCGCAAAATGCTGTCAATACCCTGGAGATCACCATGACAGCTGCACAATGGACTTCCATCCGAAACAACATGAAAGCACTCTATGGTGCAGATTTCGGATCCAACATCAATCTACCACCTGCCGGCACCACTTCTACAACAGAACCTGACTATGTGGATGTCACCCTCAAGTTCAATGGAAAGACCTGGAAGAATGTGGGCTATCGTCTCAAGGGAAATTCTACCCTGAGAACAGCATGGACACAGGGAAATTATAAACTTCCCTTCCGTTTGAATTTTGACAAGTTTGAGGACAAATACCCTGGCACCACCAACCAGCATTTCTTTGGTTTCGAAGAACTGTCTTTTTCACCGGGTGCCAAAGACCAAAGCCTGATCCACGAGAAAATGGCTGCTGATGTTTTCCGCCAGGCAGGCATCCCGGCAGCAGTTACTGCGTTTTACAAAGTATATGTCGACATTGGATCAGGATTAAAATATTGTGGCGTCTACACTGCGGTTGAAGTACCCGATGATAACATGATCAAAGCCCAGTTTGGGGAAGAGAGTGGCAATATGTACAAACCTGAATCCAATTTTCTCACTTTCAACCAGACAGTTTTTGAAAAGAAGAACAATGAAACAGCGGCTGATTATACGGATGTCAAAACTTTCATCACGGCGTTGAACAGTGCCACCAGAACATCCGATCCTGCCAAATGGAGAACGGACCTGGAAGCCATCTTCAACATGGAACATTTTCTGAAATACCTGGCCATCAACAATACAATCGTCAACTGGGACAGCTATGGCGTGATGGCGCACAACTATTATTTGTACAACCATACCACCAAGAAGCTCACCTGGATCCCCTGGGACCATAACGAAGCTTTTGCAGGAAGTCCCGGCATCACCGGCTCTGCAGTTGTTGGTCCACCCGGTCCTCCCGGTCCTGGTGGAGGCGGCGGTATGACCGGCCTCTCGCTCACCATGAATGAAGTAAGCAGCAGTTGGCCCCTTTTGCGGTATATAGCCGATGATCCCATCTACTTTTCCAAATACAAGGCTTACATGAAAGCTTTCAAAGACAATGTATTTACAGAAGCATACATGAACGGATTGATTGATAAATACCAGTCGCTCATCACTCCCTTCGCGATTGGCGTCAATGGTGAGAAGCCCAGCTATACCTATCTCACCAGTGAGGCTTCTTTTACGAGTTCATTTACAGCATTGAAAACACATGTAACTGCAAGACGGGCTTTGGTCACCACCTTTGTTCTCTAAAACTATTGGTTGACCAGGAAATGTAGGATGCGACAAGCCGTTCCCTTGCTCTTCTCATTTTTCTCAGCAGATAATTGTATAATGAGCTTGTGCTTCTTCCTTTTCAGTTCATCGTTCAGCATGATGTACCAGGGCAGATGCAGCATGCCACTCCATCGTGTATAGAGATCAACGGATTGAAAGGGTTTGCCGTCAATGCTGTAACGGATGTTTCCGGCATCAGGGCCGGAAGCAATGCAAATGCCAACGGCAGTTCCGGTAAACTCAAACTCCAGTATTGCATCGGGGGTGTCAGCAATCAGGGCGGGAATATTGACATATTGTTTTCTTCCTCCTACTCCATCTTTGGGTTGCCAACGCGGGTCGATGCTCCAACCCTTGACCAATTTGGCACGACCGACATCCACATAGTCTCCGTTGGCATAGCTGAAGGGATTGATCATGGTTGGCAATGCATGTGCTTGCACTGAATCGGTTTTGGCTTTTTCAAATGCTGCCTCCAAAAAAGAAGTGATGGTCCTGACATAGACCTGATGTCCGAAGGGGGAAGGATGTAAGTCTCTGAAATCCTCCTTCCAGGTGAACTCTCCCGCATCCATCCGCTCCTTCACTTCTCTGGCGAGGTGAATGGTATTGATCTGATAATGATTGGCAACTGTTTCATGGTTGCGGATCTCATCAGGCACTTTACCCATTTTATAATCTGCTATTTTATCCGGATCCACGCAATGCATCATGATGATATCTGCCTTTGGATTTGACTGGCGCATGTGTCGGACAATGCCTTCCATTCCCCTGATCTGGGCCATATTGTTGAAGCCATTGGTTCTGTCGTTCACCGCTGCCTCTTCAAAGAAAAGATCGATCGGTCCCTTTGACAACACATCCTGTTGCAAGCGAAATGCACCAGGAGTGCTGCCGGTAGAAGATATGCCGGCATTGATGAATTCAAATTCAGTGTCTGGAAATCTCTCTTTCAGGTATTGACAAACCAATTCTCGCCAACCCTTTCCTTCTGTGATAGAGCCCCCCATGAAAGCAACCCTTCCTTTCTTCTCCTTGACAAAACGATGGTAACTGTTTTGCAACCCTGATCGCTGATCGTGAAACCATGATGGCGACAATAGTTTTTTTACTGGATAGCTATTGCTGAAAACAAAATCGGCAATCTTCTCAGGATTTTCAATAACAAAATGATGGCCTTCCAATTGTTGCGCTCCTCTTGTCATGGGCATGATGGTGGCAATACCCCCCAGGCGAATGTATTTGTCGATCAAGGGAAAACTGTTCTCTTCATTGGGAACAATCTTATCCTGCAGGCCGATGCTGTGCAGTACCGGCACTTTCGCCGCTGCCAGTTTTTCCAGTTCATCGATCGGATCATCGAAATCAGCAACTAGCTGTGAATCGCTCATGTCCATGTGCTTCATCAGTAACTGCCAATCCTGCGGTGAGCCCTTGCTCTTGCCTTTTCCTCCAGGCCAGCTGCTGGTGTTGCAAACGGGTGCTTCAGCATAAATGCAGGAAACTTTCAAGGGATTGCGCTTGGCCCAATTGTAAACGTAGAGGCCACCGCGACTGATCCCTTCCAATGCAACTTTCTCAGCAAAACCATTCGATTGCATCCAGCCATGGAATTTGTTCCAGATCTGCATGGCAATAGGCGAACCGAACATGTCATTCGTTTGAAGATAAGCCAAATGAAAACCACGACTCAACAGGATAGAATCCATGTCTGTATGCCAGTCCGGGAAATAGGCCTTCCATATCCAGGGCTTACCATCCAATGGCTGCAAGGGTTTCACGATCCAGGCTTCCCTTCCATCAAATTGAAAACGATCCCGTTCAAAACCATGCCATCGATCAGATCCTGTTTTTGTAACGGTCTGTGCCTGTCCTATCAGAAAACTAAAAACGAGAAATAGGATTGTAAATGTTTTAAGCATAGAAAATAATTCAGTTAAATTACCATTTGTTCATGCGTGCAATTTCAGTTGCCGACAAAGCCCTGTCAAAAACCGCTAACCCTCCGATCTGGCCTTTGAAAAAATTACCCATCCCAGATTTCAACAGAACTGCCCCTACTGTGAAATCGGATCCATTGTTTCCCATGCCATCAGGAAA
>RFVQ01000193.1 GCA_009922495.1 Chitinophagia bacterium | reverse complement strand
GGCACCTGATCATCATGCAGGGCTGTTTCATCATTCTGCCATTGGTTTTGTACTGGCGCGACAGAAAAAATGTGCCGGTCATTTACAAGGAAGAAAGCATGAGCTCCCGAGAGTTTTGGATGTTCGTGGGTTCTTTGTTGTTGCTGATCTCCGGCATCTACATCATTGTGCTGACCTCTCTTCCTTTCATCAACAAATTGTTCGGAACCAAGTGGGCGATTGGGGAGGATGTGGAATATGTCTACAACAGGATCATGGTCTTGGTAGCCATCATCATCGGGGTACTGACCGCCTTTGCACAATACTTGAAATACAAACAAACGGAAAGCAAATACTATTGGTCAAAAATGGTTTGGCCCTTGTCAATCAGTATCCTGGCTTTTATCCTCATCGCTTACTTTGGTGAGATTCGATATGACAAGTACGGCATTGGATTTTTGGCGGCCATCCACCTGGCCCTGCTGATGTCTGTTTATGCCGTTGTGGCCAATGCTTTCTATTTGGGAAAGGTATTGAAGTGGAAGATGAAGGCAGCAGGATCATCCATTGCGCACGTGGGTTTTGGATTGATGATCGTAGGTATCCTTATCTCATCTGCGAACAAAGAGTTGATCTCAGAGCTTGAAAACATCACCCTGATCCACAACATCCCCACGCCGATGGGCAAGTATACGGTTACGTATTTGGGCGATTCGATAGAGGATAAAAACAACAAGGTTTATTTCAAGATCAATTTCATCAAAACGGATTCAACCGACAACAGTGTGGTGGAACAATTCACCGTTACGCCGAATGCATTTTTGATGAAGTCGGACCAGGGCACACAGTTGTCCTCTAATCCCGGTGCCAGGCACTACCTGTCGAATGATGTTTTCGTATACATCACCTCCTGGTTGAATCCAGACAACATCAAGGATACCGCCAGCTTCCGCTATGCCAAGATCAGTGAAGGGGATACTGTTTACTATTCGAATGGGTTTGTGATTGTAGACCGACTTGTTTCAGCGAACAAGAATGACAACAAGGATCTTCCTTTGGTCGACAGTGCCTGGATTTCTGAATTGACCGTATTTTCCAAAGAAGGTAGAAAGTCCAATGCCACTCCGGCCTATTTCATCAAGTCGGATATGCCTACCATCAAAACCGACACCATCATGGACCAGGGCTTGGTGCTCAGCCTGCAGAAAAAACCTTCCGGTGCTGTTGAGCTGGGAATCAAAGAGTCTGATGCGGCCATGCGCTACATCACCATGAAGGCTTATCGTTTCCCCTGGATCAACATTTTGTGGTTGGGTGTCATCATCATGGTGGCGGGCTTCATGATCAGCATGTGGTTCAGGCTGAAGAGCAAGATGTACAAGGTTTAACATTTGCGTTGGGTGACCATCGCTTTGACCGGGTATAAATATTCACTATTTTTATTGGGTGAGAAAGTATTGGCTCATATCGCTGCTCTTATTGGCTGTCTTCCGTGCGGATGCGCAATGGAAGGAAGGCCCCTATGATACCCTTTTCGTTCCGATCATCATCGAAGGCGGGGATACCATGACGTATGGAGCATTGGACATGGTTTTGGTTTGGGGAAGGATGAGTGCCGATCAACGGAGGGCACACCGGGAGTGGACAAGACTGAGGAATGCTGTGTATGTCACCTATCCCTATGCCAAGAAGGCCGGTGCAATCATCAACGAAGTGAACTTCAACCTTGCCAAAATAACCGATGAGGGCAAGAGAAAAAAATACCTGAGTCAGCGGGAAAAAGACCTCAAGAAAGAGTTCACCACACCGCTCACCAATCTTTCCGTCTACCAGGGAAGGGTACTCATGAAATTGATCAACCGGGAAACCCAGAATACCTGTTTTGAATTGGTCAAAGAGTACAGGGGTGGATTCTCTGCGCATTTTTGGCAAACCGTCGCCTGGATCTTTGGTGGAAGCCTCAAGCAGGATTACGATCCAAGAGGATCCGATGCTGAAATGGAAAGCATCGTGCAGGAAGTGGCCAGGATGTACGGACATGCTTCCTAATCAGTATCTTTGCGCGCTAAAACCCCCTCCATGAAATTATTTGTCTTGGCCATCGGTGTTCATCCGGATGATGTCGAGCTCAGTTGCTCTGGAACCCTCATCAATGAGGTCAGAAAAGGCAATGCTGTAGGAGTAGTGGATCTTACCCGGGGTGAATTGGGAACAAGGGGAACAATCGAAACCAGGGCTGCAGAGGCCGCAAAGGCTGCAGCGGTGATGGGATTGTCAGCCAGGGAGAACCTTGGCATGCGCGATGGATTTTTCAGAAATGATGAGGAGCACCAAATGCAGGTGATCAGGGCGATCCGAAAATACCAGCCCGAGGTGATCCTTGCCAACATACTCGACGATCGTCATCCCGATCATGGCAGGGCAGGAAAGCTCATCACTGAATCGGCCTTCTTGGCCGGTCTCAGCAAGATCGAAACATTTGATGAGAAGGGAGAGCCCCAGCAAAGATGGAGGCCCAAACAGGTCTTGCACTATATACAGGACAGGTTTTATGAACCTGATTTGGTGATTGATATTTCGGATGTGTTTGAACAAAGGATGGAAGCCATCAAGGCCTATGCAACGCAGTTTCATGTGGGGCCGGCATCTGCTCAAGGAACGCAAACCTATATTTCAAGCTCCGCCTTTATGGAATCCCTGGTTTCCAGGGCCCGTCTGATGGGCAAACGCATTGGAGTGGAGTTTGCAGAAGGATTTGTTACGCAGAAAAATATCGGCATCCGATCCCTGCAAGACCTGGTGCTCATTGAAACCTAATTCCCACCCACAACCCACAACCGATAACCGATAACCGTCAACAAAAAAAATACCATGCCTCAACTCAACATCGGCCTCGTTCAAATGTCCTGTTCCGCAGATGGAAAGGCCAATCTTGAAAAAGCCATTGCCGGCGTCAAGGATGCTGCTTCCAAGGGAGCACAGATTGTTTGTCTGCAAGAGCTGTTCACCTCTTTGTATTTCTGTGATGTGGAAGACTACGAGAATTTCAAACTGGCGGAACCCATACCGGGCCCTACCACAGATGCTTTGTCGGCCATTGCAAAAGAAACGGGCGTAGTGATCATTGCCTCTTTGTTCGAGAAGAGAGCACAAGGCCTTTATCACAATACCACTGCTGTTTTGGATGCAGATGGTACTTATCTGGGCAAGTACAGAAAGATGCACATACCCGATGATCCGGCGTATTATGAGAAGTTTTATTTCACACCCGGAGACCTGGGTTATAAAATATTCAAGACAAAATTTGCCAACATAGGTGTGTTGATCTGCTGGGATCAATGGTATCCCGAAGCTGCCAGACTAACGGCATTGATGGGGGCAGAGATATTGTTTTATCCCACTGCCATTGGTTGGGCCACCTCACAGGATGCCGCCACCAATGAAGAGCAGTACAATGCCTGGCAGACCATTCAACGCAGCCACGCGGTTGCCAATGGCGTGCACGTTGTTAGTGTGAACAGGGTTGGCTTTGAGCAGAATGGTGCCATGAAGTTCTGGGGTGGATCATTTGTCTCCAATCCTTTTGGAACCCTATTGGCCAAAGCTTCTCACGATCAGGAAGAAGTGATGGTGGTTCCCGTTGATCTGTCAAAGACTGATAGCTACAGAACACACTGGCCTTTCATGCGCGACAGGCGGATTGATAGTTATGCTGATATAGTAAAAAGGTTTATTGATTAGTGTTGTATGTTGTGGGTTGTGGGTTGTCAGTTGTCAACGCATTAACCTACAACCTACAACCTATAACCTATAACCCACAACCCACAACCCACAACACAAAACATGTCCACCCCAAAATCCCAAGGT
>RFVQ01000192.1 GCA_009922495.1 Chitinophagia bacterium | reverse complement strand
GCTGATGGTGAATGGAAAGGAAATAGCCAACGCTTATTCTGAATTGAACGACCCCATCGATCAACGCGCGCGTTTCGAAGACCAGGTAAAACTCATGGAACGCGGTGATGACGAGGCCATGTTCATCGACCACGACTTCCTGCGTGCCTTGGAATATGGCATGCCGCCAACAGCCGGTATCGGCTTTGGCATCGACAGGCTCTGCATGCTGCTCACCAATCAGCCATCCATCCAGGATGTGCTGCTGTTCCCGATGATGAGGCCAGAGTGATGGTTACTGTGTAACCTTCATCACTCCATTCATGATGCTCCAGTGACCGGGGAAGGTGCAGACAAAAGGATAATCGCCTGCCTTCGCGGGGGCTTTGAACGTGAGTTTGAATGATTGACCGGGATTCACCAGCGGTGTGGAATACAATACTTCAGGAATCGATGGAACATAGTTCTTGTCTGCTCCTTTTTCATCCTTCATCATCGCATCACCGGCCCTGCCCACTTTCTCCATTGCTCCTGGCTTGGTGAACACCATGTTGTGTTGCATCGCATCTGTGTTCTCAAGGATCAGTTCAACCGTTTGTCCTGCTTTCACGGTAAACTCCCTGATGTCAAACTTCATCGCTTCGCGGATGGTTTTGATGCGAATGCGCTTTACATCACCTGTTGCCTGTGCCTCGCCCTGCATGCCCCATGCGGTCATCAAGCGGTTCAGTCTTTCGTTGGCATTGCCTGGATTCAGGGTGGCAACAAAGGCTGAGTCTGCAGACTTGAGTTTGATGTTTTTCAATCGATAGTTCCATCCTTCGGCAATGGCCTTTACCATGCTGGCCTTGGCCTGTGCCTCCATGGCATTGGTCCTTCTGAGAATGGACACCAGTGAATCCACCGGAGCCACAGAAGCATAACTCCTGACGGCCCTTTCCAGTGCAAATGCATTCATATCAGCAGGTCTGACGAAGTTGACCTTCATGGACTTTCCATTGTTCAACTTATTGGCTTCCTTGATCTCATTGGCTTTGTCGATGGCCACACTGAGGTTGTATTCACCCACCACATCGGTACCGAAGCTGATATTGCCAACCCAGGGACCATTGAGGTTCTTGTTGATGGAGGCGGTTTCTCCGGCCTTGATGCCTTCCTTGTAATTTCTGCTCACCTGATCAACCTTCATGCCTTGTCCCTCGAAACGAATATCCAGCGGAACAAATACTTCGGGCGCAAGATCCACGGTGCCCTGGTTCTTTACTTCAACCGTTACATTGATGCGTTCCCGCACTGCAGGTGTTGGATTGTCCAGTTTGATGTTGCTGATCACGAGATCGACACCCTCTACTTTCTGTGGAGCAGCCGCCTTTGTTGCAGCCATCTGGTGCATGGAATGATCCATGGGAGCGGCTGCCTTTGTTGCAGCACTGGCCTTGATCTGGTTCGCCAACTGCTTTTTCATCAGTTTACTTCCATTGGCAGTGAGCACAGTTGCAAAAGCGTCAGGCAACCAACGGTCCTCTACTTCGGTGGACTTGTTCAATCTGTCAAAGAAAGCTTTTTCAGCAGCGGCATCAAGGGGTGATTTGGAGAACAAGAGCAAGGCATTCATCACCACCAACAGATCTTTGTCGTTCAGCAGATCGTGTTTCAAAACGGCAGCAACAGAAGCGGCATTGAAATCCATCAGCTTCACACCATTCTTTCTTACGGAAGAAGAGGGATGTGTGAGGGCTGCAAACAATGTTTCCTGATCGAGTGCATTCAATCCCTTGAGTGTCCACAAAGCATGAATGGCAGGTGCATTGATGCCGATCTCGTCCACAGACTGATCCCTTGCAATGGCTACCAAAGCCGGTACTACATCTTGCTTGCCTCTTTCCACCAGCATGCGTTGTGCATGCATGCGCCAGAACATGTTGTCGCTCTTCAAGGCCGACAACAATCCATTCACATCATCCGCTTTCAGTGACAGTGGCTGATAAGGCTTGGCCTCTTTGTAGGAAACGCGGTAGATCCTGCCATGGGTAAAATCACGGAGATCGGTTTCATAAGCGTTACCAGGACCATTGCCAAATCCCTGGGGGGTGGGGTTGTGCTGGATGATATAACTGTACCAGTCTGCCACCCATACGGCACCATCAGGACCTACCTCGGCAAAAACAGGTGAGAACCATTCATCCGCACCGGCCATCAGGTTGAAGCTTTCTTTGTCGGAATAATCCGTTCCCTTGTTCACCATTTTGTTTTGGTGCAGGATATGCCCCGTTGGCTCTGACACAAAAGCAATGTTGTTCCAGTACTTTCTTGGGAAGGCCCTGGCCGTATAAAAATTATGTCCCGCTGCCGCTGTGAATCCACCAAAGGCATCTACTTGACGCACTTTTTCTGTGATAGGCTTCATGTCGCGGTGGGTGTCGGTACTGCGGCTTCCATTTTCGATATTGTTCGCAGAGTTGAAATAGCTGTGGGGGATGGCCATGTACCAACCATGTGAGTTGTTGGCGGTAGATCCGAATACATCATTGGTTTCGTTGAAGCCAAAGCCCCAGGTATTGTTGGAAGTGCTGGTCATCCATTCCATCTTGCTGCCATCGGGTTTGAAGCGGAAGAAGGCTTGACCAAATTGCAGGGTATCTTTTGAATTGCCTACCACACCTTTGAAGCCTGAATATCCTACGCAACCCCAGATCCAGTTGTCAAATCCATAATGCAAGTTGGAGGGACCGGCATGGGTGTCATAGGTACCGAATCCGGTAAAGAGGATTTTCTTTTCATCCGCCTTGTCATCCCCATCATTGTCCTTCAAAAACAACATGTGGGGTGCCTGCGAAACGATGAGACCGCCATTGGCAAATACCATTCCCGTTGGGATGCTCAGTCCGTCTGCAAATTTGGTGAACTTATCGGCCTTGCCATCCTTGTTAGTGTCTTCGCAAATAAGGATATAATCGCTTCCGCCTTCGGGTTTTCTTTCATTGGGATAATCCTTGGTGATCAGCACATACATCCTGCCCTTCTCATCCCAGCTGATGGCGATGGGATGCATCACATTGGGTTCAGCTGCGAACAGCTCCAGGTTGAAATCAACCGGAACCTGAATGTGTTTCATGGATTCTTCGGGACTGAGCGCCAATTGTTGCAATTGCTCTCCGGGACGTTTTTCGTAGTTGGGCAATTTCGCCGACTTGTAAGCGAAGGGTTGCGGATTGCGCGCCTTGAAAGAAGCCAGGGCCTGGTCGTTCACCGTCCACAAAATGGCATTATAGATCAGCTCCTGAAAGCCGGGTTGCCCCCATGTTCTCTCATCGTGACCATATGCGGTGTAAAATATTTTTCCTTTGCCATGCGTGCGTGTCCAGGTATAAGGTTCTGTTTTGGCATCGGGCTTGTCCTTGCTTTGATCAGCTTTGATCTCACGGGTGGCCAACACATTGTTATCCGGCTGCAACTGGCTGTGCAGATAGGTTTCATCATAGGCCGTGAAAGGTTTCAGGCCATTCATGATCGGATGATTGGCCTGCACGGTCTGTGTGGTGATCGAATCCATCGTGTGGCGCCAGAATTGTCCTCCTACCATTTTGACATAGGCATCTGAATTGCGGAAGCAATAAGATGCACAGTGGATGGGCAAGAACCCTTTGCCTGAGGCCACATAGTCCAGCAATGCCTTCTCTGCCTCGGGCGTGATCTTGTCCCAGTTGGCATAGACCATCAACGCATCATACTTGTTGAGGTTGGCGGTATTGATATCTGCCAGGTCATCGGTATAGGTGAAGTTGATCCCTTTGGGACCCAGTGCTGCCATGATGGAAGGCACGCGGTCAATGGGACGATGGTGTCCATTGTCACCCAGGAAAAGGATCTCGAGTCGGCGACCCTGCTGTGC
>RFVQ01000191.1 GCA_009922495.1 Chitinophagia bacterium | reverse complement strand
GTACTTCCTAATCTCCGCCACTAATTCACCTTTGGTGATCGGTGTTCCCTTGATTTTATTATATGGTTTTGCATCCACCAGGTAGACATCGCGGATGATCTTGATGAGTTGACCGTTGTTGATCTCAGGGATCAGAACAGTATCAAAGTTTTTGATGATCTCACCCAGGTTCTTGGGGAAAGGCCTCATGTAGCGGATATGCGCATGGGAAACAGCATGCCCTTCTGATAAAAGTTCATGAACGGCACTCTTGATGGATCCGAAAGTGCTGCCCCATCCCAATACCAATACTTTTCCTTTGTTGGCACCGCTATCGATCTTTTGTTCTGGGATATAATTGGCGATCAGGTCCACCTTGGCTTGTCTGGTTTTCACCATGTGCTCATGGTTGTCCGGATCATAGCTTACGTTATTATAGGGTTGCAGTTTTGTTTCTCCTTCATCGAGTCCGGCTTTAAATTTAACGTCGATCGCTGGGATGTTTTCTGATTGAGGGAACATCCAAGGTTCTGCACCATTGGCGATGTATCCGTCACTCAGAAACATCACGGGTGTCATGTGTTGCAAGGCAATGCGGCAAGCTTCGAATACCGCTTCAAAGCAATCGCTGGGCGTTGAAGCAGATACTACGGGCATGGGGCATTCACCATTCCTGCCATAGTACGCTTGCAAGAGATCGGATTGTTCTGTTTTGGTGGGCAATCCGGTGGATGGGCCACCGCGTTGGATATCGATGATCACCAGTGGGATCTCCAGCATCACGGCAAGTCCCATGGCCTCGCCTTTGAGGGCGATACCGGGACCGGAAGTGGTGGTAATCGCCAATGAGCCACCATAGCTGGCACCAATGGCGGCAGAGATACCGGCGATTTCATCTTCCGCCTGGAAGGTCTTCACGCCAAAGTTTTTCATCTTGCTCAGGTCGTGCAAAATATCTGAAGCAGGTGTAATCGGATAAGTGCCTAAGAATAGCGGCAATCCACTTTTTTCTGAAGCAGCTACCAATCCCATCGCCACTGCCTGATTGCCCATGATGGAGCGATAGGTGCCAGGTTTCATTTTGGCCTTCTCCACACGATAGCGGGTGGTGAAAGTTTCTGTGGTTTCACCATAGAAATAACCTGCCTGCAAAGCCTTGATGTTCGCATTCAGGATATCGTCTTTCTTTCCGAATTTTTCTTTGAGGAAGTTCAGGGTGCTGTCCATGTCTCTGCTGTACATCCAATAGAGAAATCCCAGCACGAACATGTTCTTGGCCCTGTCTTTTTCTTTGGTGCCCATGGTGATCTCCTTCAATGCCTCGCGGGTCATCTTGGTGACATCCATCTTGATGACTTCAAAGCCTTCAAGGGAATTGTCCTCCAAAGGATTCACTCCATCAGGGTAGTTGGCCAGTCGCAGGTTCTTGGCATCAAATCCATCCACATTGGCAATGATCCTGCCACCCCGTTTGATGGCTTTCAAATTCGATTTGAGGGCCGCAGCGTTCATCGCTACCAGCACATCGCAGAGATCGCCGGGAGTATAAATAGCATCACTGGAAAAACGAAGTTGGTATCCGCTCACACCTGGGAGCGTTCCCTGGGGAGCACGAATTTCAGCCGGGAAGTCCGGGAAAGTGGCCAGATCGATTCCCATCAGGGCTGTGTTGTTTGTAAACTGGCTTCCGGTAAGTTGCATACCATCACCGCTGTCTCCTGCAAACTTGATCACAATGTCACTCAGCAGTTCTTCTTTTCTTTGGGTCATAAGGTGGTTTTTGGGCGGACATACTTTATGTATTCATTAGCATGCCCATTCTTATAAAATTAATTAATTTAGAGGATAAAATCAATCGAATATGGCGCTTTTCAATTCAAGCAACCCAACCCTTTCTGAAAAAACCCTGAACAGGAACATGTCTATCCCCGGATCGGGAACCATGACCTTCGGCGGAACCCTCAATAAATTTGGTTTTCTGTTTTTGATGGTGATGGCCACAGCCTTTTATGTCTGGAACGAAGCCAGTGTAGGCAACAGTGTTTCCGGCTACATCATGGGTGGTGCGATCGGCGGATTGGTACTGGCCCTGGTGCTGATGTTCAAACCCCTTTGGGCTCCCTTTTTGGCGCCGGCTTATGCATTGTTAGAGGGACTTGTCGTGGGTGGTATATCTGCAGTATACAATGACGCCTTTGCCAAGGTGGCTCCCGGCATCGTGATGCAGGCGGTCATCCTGACCTTTGGCACTGCCATCGCCATGTACCTGCTATTTACCTTCCGCATCATCAGGGTTACCGAAAGATTCAGGTCGATCATGTTGGCTGCTATCGGTGGCATCGCCTTGTTTTATTTTATCACTTTCATTCTGTCGCTTTTTAATGTGAACGTAAGCGGACTGCACAACGGCAGCATGCTCAGCATTGGCATCTCAATCGCAATCACTGCCATCGCAGCCTTGAGTCTGCTGTTGGATTTCGATAGGATCGAGCAGGGTTCAGCCATGGGTGCTCCCAAGCAGATGGAATGGTATTGTGCATTCGGACTGTTGGTGACCCTGGTATGGTTGTATGTGGAGATCCTCCGACTCCTCGGTAACCTATACGGGCGCCGTGACTAAATCAATATTCTTTTCTCTTGTCATAACCTTCTGTTCCCTTTTCGCAAGGGGACAGAAGGTTTTTTCTGTTGATTATGAAAGCCAGGCTGATGTGAAGGTATTTGTGGTCAAATACGAAAGCCAGGCAGACCTAAAGGTTTACAAAGTAAAATACGAAAGCCAGGCCGGAGACAATAACGGCAAGTGGTTCTTTGTTAAATATGAGAGCCAGGCCAACAAGAAAATCTATTTCGTTAAGTACGAGAGCCAGGCCGATCTGAAGATCTACTTTGTTGATTACGAAAGCCAGGCCGGCTGGCGATCCAATGCAAAGAAGCATTTGTTGTATTAGGGTTAAAAAAAGACGTTCATGAATGTTGCCATCATGAACGCCTGATATGAAACGACTGTCGTTTCTATTCCTATTTAGAATCCGTCTCCGTCCAGCAGATTTCCCAATCCACCCAACATGCTGCCTTCTTCTCTTCTGGTGGTAGTACCATACGATATGATGCGACTGGCAAGGCGAGAGATGGGAAGGGTTTGGATCCATACTTTGCCGGGGCCTCTGAGGGTTGCAAAGAACAATCCTTCTCCACCAAAGATGGTATTCTTGATTCCTCCCACAAACTGGATATCATAATCTACGGTTTGGGTAAAGGCAACCACGCAACCGGTATCGATCTTCAGTACTTCGCCTGGTGTGAGGTATCGCTCAAAAACATGTCCGCCCGCGTGCACAAAGGCCATTCCATCTCCTTCGAGTTTTTGCATGATGAAGCCTTCGCCGCCAAACAAACCGGTACCCAGTTTGCGCTGGAAGGCAATGCCTACGTTCACGCCTTTGGCAGCGCAGAGGAAGGAATCTTTCTGACAGATGATCCTTCCGTCCAATTGCTGCAGATCAAGAGGGATGATCTTACCGGGATAGGGTGACGCAAAAGAAACTTTTTTCTTACCACTTACCATATTGGTGAAAGCGGTCATGAACAGACTTTCGCCGGTTAGCAGGCGTTTTCCTGCCGAGAACAATTTGCCCAGTACGCCCTGGTTCTGGCCTGAGCCATCGCCAAAGATGGTTTGCATCTGAACACCATCCTCCATCATCATGAAGCTGCCCGCTTCTGCGATGGCGGTTTCCTGTGGGTCCAGTTCGATTTCCACATATTGCATTTCCTCACCATGAATGCGATAATCAATCTCATGGTTCGAGCGCGTGTTATACTGTTCCATTATTTTCTATTTTTTATTCAATTTATAAAATTTCAATCATGACAGAGAAACCCTTTTAAGATCTCTTCAACAACCCACA
>RFVQ01000020.1 GCA_009922495.1 Chitinophagia bacterium | reverse complement strand
CGTCCTCAAAGCACCTTAAAACATGGATGATGGCGTCGGTATTCCTGATATTACCAAGAAATTGATTGCCAAGACCTTCGCCCTTGCTGGCACCCTTTACCAATCCTGCGATATCAACGATTTCAACAGTGGTAGGAACCACCTTTTGGGGTTTTACGATTTTTTCCAATTCAATGAGACGGTCATCGGGTACAGTGATTACTCCCACATTGGGTTCTATGGTACAAAACGGAAAATTAGCTGCCTGGGCTTTGGCATTGCTCAATGCATTAAATAAGGTTGATTTTCCTACATTTGGTAACCCAACGATTCCTGCCTGTAATGCCATTTTGATTGTTTTTGCGGTGCAAAGATAAAGGGAATGGCCTGATAGTCAAGGTTCTTGATACTTCGTTTTCAAACCTACCGAACATGGCCCTGAATTACATATGGTTTTTCTTTTTTTTGATTGCTTTCGTCATTGCTGCAGGCAAATGGATTTTTACCGGTGACCCCCTCATTTTCAAGGAAATAACGGAGGGTATCTTCAAATCGGCAGGGGATAGCGTTGACTTGTCCTTTAAGTTGATCGGGATCATGACATTATTCCTGGGGTTTATGAATATTGGTGAGAGGGCAGGGGCGATAAGATTCCTGTCAAGAATTGTTGCCCCTTTTTTCAGTCGATTGTTTCCCGAGTTGCCAGAAAAACATCCAGCCTATGGACACATGATGATGAATTTTTCCGCCAATTTACTGGGCCTCGACAATGCAGCTACGCCCTTTGGTCTCAAGGCCATGGAAAGCTTGCAAACCTTGAATCCCAACAAGGATACGGCCAGCAATGCACAGATCATGTTCATGGTTTTGCATGCATCGGGCCTGACCTTGATCCCCATCAGCATCATAGCCATAAGGGCATCCGTGAATCCTCCTTCTGCCAATCCTACTGATATTTTCATTCCATGCATGATTGCCACATTCGCTGCAACAATAGCTGCTTTGATCATTGTATCAGTGCGACAAAAAATCAATCTGTTACAGCCTGTTATATTGGGATGGATAACGGCCATATCAGTACTCATTGGTGCGCTCATCAGTTATTTAAAATTCTTTTTGACCAAAGTAGAAATGGAATCATTCTCTGGTATTTTGAGCAACGGACTGATTCTTTTGATTTTCCTTGTTTTTTTATTGGGGGGGATCTACAAGAAAATAAATGTTTTTGAATCTTTCATTGAAGGGGCCAAGGGTGGTTTCGATGTTGCCATCAGGATCATTCCCTATTTAGATGGAATGAAGTATATTTTTTCTGGATGGGGATTGGATACTGCTTTTGTAAATGCCCTTCCAACAGCGCTCATGAAACCATTGAGTGGAAGTGGCGCAAGAGCCATGATGGTGGATACCATGACGGTCTATGGAGCTGATTCATTTGAAGGTCGGCTTTCGGCTATTTTCCAGGGCAGCAGTGATACCACTTTTTATGTGATTGCCGTTTATTTTGGTTCGATTGGCATAAAAAATACCCGTTATGCGATTCCAAGCATGCTATTGGCTGATCTAGCTGGAATCATAACTGCTATCTTTGTAGCCTACCTATTTTTCGGAAATTGATGATACAGGTTTTGTTGAAAGATATCAGGTTGCAAGGAACGCATGGCGTTTTTCAAGGGGAGGAACTTTGGGCAACCACTTTTAGGTTGAACCTGATCATTGATCTAAAGAATGATCCACCTTTTGTTGAATTAAACGATACAGTGGATTATTCCAAGGTGTATGAAATTGTAAAATCATCATTTTCGATTAGAGAACAATTGTTGGAAAATCTTGCTGACCGAATCTATGCCAACCTGGTCGCTCAATTTATTCAAATTCATTCGGTTGAAATATCGATCGTCAAGGAAGATCCACCCATTCCAGGTTTTAGTGGAGAGGTTGGAATAGTGTTCAAAAAAACGGTTGGGTTATGAGACGCATATTTAGCCTATTCATCCTGCTCATAGGTGTCAAAACAATGGCACAGTCATCCTCTATGATCGAAGAAGCAAGATCTTTGGAGCGTCAATTCAAAACTGAGGAAGCCATCAACAAGTATCTTGATTACTTGAAAATTGATTCAAAAAACAAATCTGTTTTGCTGAGAACCATTGAGTTGTATTGCATGAAAGGCAATGAAACTGAAAACGAATCAGCCCGTTTGAGCCAATACCAAACAGCGAATAAAATGGCCAATGATTTGTGGCAACTGGACTCTACTTCAGCAGATGCTCATTACGCCAGAGCACTGGTGATGGGAAGGATGATTTCCTTCGCATCTGTCAAAGAAAAGGCCCAAATGACCAAAAACATCAAAGAAGAAGTAGACAAAGCATTGAAGATCGAACCATCTCACCTCAAATCTTTGTATACCCTGGCCAAATGGCATGATGAGGTGTCTTCACTCAATCCCGCAGCCAAGGCAGCCATGAAAGTTTTTTTTGGCGGCCTTCCTCCTGCATCCATAGAAGAAGCCTTGTTCTTGTACAAAAGAGTTCGGGAGATTGCTCCCAGTTTCATTGGAAACAATTTGGATTATGCGTTAGCTTTAAAGAAAATGGGAAGACCTGACCTTGCAATAGAAATACTTACCGCTCAAATGAAATATCCGGTAAAGACAAGGGAAGACCAATCGTTAAAAGAAAAATCAAAACAATTATTGTCATCACTTCAGTAAAAATACAAATGAGCATCATGAAAAAAATCATTTCACTCCTGTCCGTATTTTCGATCTGTATGCTGGGTGTAACAGCACAGGATCAAGCAGTTTCCAAATATGACCCCAATGAACTATTCAATCCTTTGTTTTACAAGGAACATGGAAATAACATTAGAACTGGAAATGGAGAGCCCGGAAAAGGTTACTGGCAAAACAGGGCAGATTATTCCATTAACGCTATTTTGAATGATGAGACCAACCAGGTAAAAGGTACCGTTACGTTGAGCTATACCAACAATAGCCCTCATCAACTGGGATTCCTCTGGTTGCAGCTCGATCAAAACCTGTTCAATCCCAGCTCCAGGGGTTTTGCCAAACTGCCTCCAACGGGGAGAAGCAGATATGGAAATGCTGCCAATCCCTTCTTGGGAGGATACCATATTGCCTCTGTAAAAGTCCTTAGTCAAACTGGCTCCAAATGGATCGAAAATGAGATCACTCCCATGATCGTGGATACCAAAATGAGGGTTGATCTACCCAAGTTACTGCAAAGTGGAGGCGACAAGGTTCAGCTGAAAATTGAATATGAATACATCGTTCCTGAATATGGTGCTGATCGAACTGGCATTCTTAAAAATGCAGATGGCAATATTTATGCCATAGCACAGTGGTATCCCAGGGTATGTGTTTTTGATGATGTTCAGGGTTGGAATACATTGCCTTATCTGGGGGCCAGTGAGTTCTATTTGGAATATGGCAATTTTGATGTTGCCATTACTGCACCTGCCTCTCATATCGTTGTCGCTTCCGGTGATCTATTAAATCCTGCCGATGTGATGACACCTGAGCAGCTGAAACGCTATCAATTGGCACACAGCAGTGACTCCACCATCATCATCAGATCAAAAGATGAAGTAAAATCGAATAGCTCAAGACCCCAGAAAGCGCAGCTTACCTGGAAATTTTCAATCAAAAATGCAAGGGACTTTGCCTGGGCTTCCTCAAAATCCTTCATCTGGGATGCTGCCAAGATCAACCTTCCCAGTGGTAAAAAAGCGCTTGCACAGTCCGTTTATCCCATCAGTTCAGATGGTAAGAATGCATGGGGGAGAAGTACAGAGTATACAAAAGCAAGCATAGAAAATTATTCTAAGCGCTGGTTTGAATACCCATATCCCATTGCTACCAATGTGGCCAGTAATGTTGGCGGAATGGAATATCCCGGTATTGTCTTCTGTGGTTCCAATGCCAAAACAGGCGGACTTTGGGGCGTTACCGATCACGAGTTTGGACATACCTGGTTTCCCATGATCGTAGGATCCAACGAACGCAAGTATGGCTGGATGGACGAAGGTTTCAATACTTTTATCAATGATATTGCCTCCCAGGATTTCAACAAGGGTGAATATGCATCTGGTAAAAATGATGCACACATGATGGCCAAAATGATGTACAGTGATCGTTCTGAGGCCATCATGAAAACGCCCGATGGCATGAAAGAGTTCAATATTGGTCTTTCACTCTATTACAAACCTGGATTTGCCTTAACGCTGCTGAGGGAACAAATCATTGGAGAAAAACTTTTTGATGAGGCGTTCAAAAAATATATCAGAGACTGGGCTTACAAGCATCCTACCCCATGGGATTTTTTCAGGAGCATTGAAAGCAGTGTAGGAGAGGATCTGGGTTGGTTCTGGAAAGCCTTTTTCCTGGAAAATTGGAGATTTGATCAAGCGGTTACAAAAGTTGAAAACCAAGGAAACAATGCCAAAAATGGCGTACTGGTCACCATTGAAAACCTAGAGAAGGCCGCTTTGCCGGTTATTTTAGAATATGAAACCGTTTCAGGTGCTGTTTCCCGCATCAAACTTCCGGTTGAAGTATGGCAAAGTTCTTCAACTGTAAAAACGAGGATTCCGGTAACCGAAGAACTCAAGCGTGTAACCTTGGATCCTGATAAGGTTTGGCCAGATTACAACGGTGAAAACAATACCTGGAAGGCTTCAAAATGAGCCTTTTAGTGGATTTTTTGTGAATTTCGAATAAAATTGGCTAAATTTGCATCCCTCAGGGGTAGAAATACGCCTGAATTATTCCCAAATGGTCCCATAAGTTCTTCGTCTGTTCGAGGACACCAGCAGGGGTAACGTAAAATTTTATTGACATGCCAAAAGTTAAAACCCACTCAAGGGCGAAAAAAACTTTTAAGATCTCCGGTTCCGGCAAGATCACTTTTAGAAAACCTACCAGAGGTCACCTTCTTACCAAAAAATCTACCAAACGCAAAAGAGCCCTTCGCGTTACCGGTCAGGTTCATCCTGCCAATCTTGATTTTGTAAAAAGACTTTTACGCCTCAAGTAAGATCCTCATTTATTACACTTAAACTCATTTAGATATGCCACGTTCAAAAAATGCAGTAGCCTCCAGGGCACGCAGAAAAAGAATCCTCAAGCAGGCCAAAGGATTTTACGGTAAAAGGAAAAACGTTTATACAGTAGCCAAAAACGTTCTTGAAAAAGGTCTCACGTACAGTTATGTAGGCCGCAAACTCAAGAAAAGGGATTATCGCAGCCTTTGGATCGTTCGTATCAACGCTGCCGTAAGAGAAGAAGGTCTTACTTACTCTGAATTTATCAATAAACTGAAGGTACAGGGTATTGAGCTGGATCGCAAGGTGCTTGCTGATATGGCCATGAACAATCCTGAATCTTTCAAGCAATTGGTTCAGTCTGTCAAATAAATTGCCAAAACAATTGACTACAACCGGGTGTTTAAATAAACATCCGGTTTTTTTATTTCGCATCTTTAAAAAAATTATTTTTGGCCTTCATTAAAATCAGCCTGACACGGTAAAATGAGCAATACCTATACTGATCTCGTAAAACAGACTTTCTACTTCCCACAGGAAGGATTTGAAACCAAAGATGGTAACCTTTATTTCAATGATCTTGATCTTAAAGCCATCATTGAAAAATACGGGACCCCTTTGAAACTTACCTATTTGCCCAAAATTGGATCGCAGATCAACAAGGCCAAGTCTTTGTTTCAAAAAGCCTTTAAAAAGCATAAGTACGAGGGGAAATATCATTATTGCTATTGTACCAAAAGCTCTCACTTTTCCTTTGTAGTTGAAGAAGCTTTGCAACATGACATTCATCTTGAAACCTCTTTTGCCTACGATATTGAAATCATCAACAGTCTTTTCAAAAAAAGAAAAATCACAAAAGACACCTTTATCATTTGCAATGGTTTCAAACAGAAGAGTTATACTTCAAGGATCGCCAGGCTGATCAATACAGGTTTTAAAAATGTTATTCCTGTTTTGGATAACAAAGAAGAACTGGATCGATACAAAAGAAGTGTCCGACAGCCCTTTAAACTGGGAATCAGGGTGGCCGCTGAAGAAGAACCCAACTTCCCGTTCTACACGTCAAGACTTGGGATCAGGGCAAAGGATATCCTGGAATTTTATGTAGACCAGATCGAAGGGTATGAAGACAAGTTTCAACTGAAAATGTTGCATATTTTCCTCAACAAGGGGATCAAGGACGACATTTATTATTGGAGTGAGTTGAACAAGGTAATCAACCTTTATTGCCAGCTTAAAAAAATATGTCCCGAACTGGATTCGATCAACATTGGTGGTGGTTTCCCGATAAAACATTCCCTTGGTTTTGAATATGACTATGAATTCATGATCAATGAAATTGTGGGAACCATTAAAAAAGCATGCAAGAAGGCCAAGGTGCCCATGCCCAATATCTTTACCGAATTCGGTAGTTTCACTGTAGGGGAGAGCATGGCCCATATATATTCTGTTATTGCAGAAAAAACCCAGAATGACAGGGAAATTTGGTACATGATTGACTCCTCCTTTATCACAACACTACCAGACACCTGGGGAATAGGGGAGAAATTTCTATTGTTGCCTGTCAACAAATGGAACAATGAATACCAACGGGTTGTATTGGGGGGAATAACCTGTGACAGTCATGACTACTATGACTCTGAGGAGCATGTGAACGAAGTATTTCTTCCCAAATTGAACCAGGAAACACAAAAGGAACCCTTGTATTTGGGCTTTTTCCATACGGGCGCTTACCAAGATCAAATCAGTGGATATGGTGGTATCAAGCATTGCATGATCCCTTCACCCAAACACATCATTATTGGTCGTGATCGATACGGAAAATTGCATGATTGGGTCTATGCAAAAGAACAGACGGCACAGAGTATGCTGAAAATTCTTGGGTACCTGTGATCAGTTTACTTTTAGTTTGTATTTCTTGTTGACCTTGGGGTTGTTAAAATACTTTTCTGCATCTTCCTGACTAAATCTTGGATCGAATTCTACCAAGGGAAGGTCAACCAATTGTAATTGAGCTTGCTTAAGTTCTTCTCTCAATTTCTTTGTTTTGACCAATTGTAATTGAGCTTGCTTAAGTTCTTCTCTCAATTTCTTTGTTTTGGGCAATATGTCTGGATCCTTATCTCCAATCAGCATGTTTTCGGTGAGCATATAATCCAATCTTTTGATCGTCGCACGCACTTGGGAAGCTGTATTTTGTTCCTGAACTTTGTTCGGTGAAACTGCTTCTTTAACCGGAACCAGACTTAGGCCAACACTGGGGAGCACTTTGCCAGCATTCTTGGCACCGGTGGATGTTCCGCTGGTGGAAAGCAAAGTACCCATAAAGGCAGTGGTAGAGCCTGTTATGTCAAATCCGGTTCGGGTTTTTTTGTTATTTTTTATGTTCGTGCTGATAACATAAAAAGTCAACTTCAGATTGGTTACGTATTTTTTCATTTCTGAAGCAACTTGCTGATGCTCAAGGTTTTTCTGAATGTAGTTGATGCCGGGCTTTATGATAAGCTTTACGGTACTCGTATCCCGGTTTCTGAATTTATCCGTAGCAATGAACTGAAGGACCAATGTCTTTCTGGCGGTATCATTGTCCCTGATAAAATCATAGGGAACCATCCATGAAAACTCATCATTGCATTTGTTCACAGACTTAAAATTGCTGATTGGCTCATTGGTAACAATCGTAATTTGTTCTACAGGGAAACTACCTTCCTCGCACTGAACCCGGAATTTGATGGAATCACCTTCTTCCAACAGAAGAATATTGCCTACAGTTGGTTTTAATTTAGAAACTACCACTTCTGTACTGTAAAACATGATGGTGAAAGAAGACTCGTATTTTTCTTTGGGATCCCTGAGGTTTTGAACACCTACTTCCACTGTATAGGGAAGATCAAATTTTAGCTTGCCACTTTTGAAATAAGACTTTTCTGCTTTGAAATACAGCAGTCCGGAGTTTCGGTCAATTTTTACGCCTACAGGGGCATTTTTCATGAACCAATAAAAGTTTTCCGCCGGTTTGTTGATTTGGAGATCATACATCAATACTGAATCAACCTGAACAGTGAAATAGGGATTCAAATTGATGATCCGCAGAATGGAATCCTGAAAGGGAGCAGCGGTAGGGGGTAATACCAAAGTATCCACAGCCTTTTTAAGCGTATCAGTAGTGGTTTCCTGAGCATTTCCAAAAAGAATCCCCAGGATCAACAGAAATGAAAATAAAAGGCGTTTCAAACTAAACTTTATTTGTGCTAAATTAATTGAAAACCCCCAATTGTGTAACTTTGTCAAAAATCTTAACATATGTACCCGGCACAAATTGTAATCCCAATGAAAGAGGAGCTAACCGAAAATGGTTTCGAAGAATTGCTCACTCCTGAAGACGTTGATGCAATGGTTTCTGACAAGGGAACTACCCTGGTTGTAATCAATTCTGTTTGTGGCTGTTCGGCTGGTAGTGCCCGCCCCGGTGTTTTAATGTCTGTGCACAACAGTACCCACAAACCTGATAAACTTACCACAACCTTTGCAGGCTTTGATCTGGATGCTGTTCGCAGATTAAGAGAATATCTACTGCCATATCCGCCCTCATCTCCTGCGATAGCGCTTTTCAAAGATGGCAAATTGGTTCACATGATCGAGAGACACCAAATCGAAGGAAGGCCCGCTCAAATGATCGCCCAAAATCTGATGGCTGCATTTGAAGACCATTGTAACTAATCATGTACCCAAATCTTTACTTTTTTTTACGTGATGTATTGGGTATGGATCCTCCAGTCTTTACCCGATACATCAATTCATTTGGCTTGTTGGTAGCCATCGCTTTCATCATTGCCGCTTTTTATTTGAGATCCGAACTGAAGAGAAAAGAAAAAGAAGGATTGCTTCAGTCAACGGATGAAAAAATTGTAGTTGGTAAAGCTGCTTCACCGCTTGAATTAATTTTAAATTTCATTTTTGGTTTTTTTGTTGGCTATAAGATCATTGGTGTTTTCACCAACGGGGATCAGGTCAATCCACAAGAATATATTTTTTCCAGTGATGGAAACATTTTAGGTGGACTATTCCTCGCATTGCTCTTTTCCGGACTCAAATATTTTGAAAAAAAGAAACAGGCGCTTGCCAAACCAGAAGAAAGAACCATCAAGATATGGCCCCATGAGAGAGTAGGGGATATCACAGTTTATGCCGCAGTTGCCGGTTTTTTGGGTGCAAAACTTTTTGATAACCTGGAAAATTGGGATCGATTTGTCCAGGATCCTATTGGCAATCTTCTTTCACCCAGTGGACTCACTTTCTACGGTGGATTGATATTGGCCACAGTTGTGATACTCCTTTTTGCAAAAAGTAAAAAGATCGGTATTCGGCATTTGATCGACTCAGCGGCTCCAGCCTTGATGATTGCATACGCCATTGGCAGGATGGGGTGTCATGTTTCCGGTGATGGTGATTGGGGGATATTCAACAGTGCGTACAAGGTGAACGATAAACAACAAATTGTTCCAGCAGCTGATTGGGAATTCCATAATACATTGATGAACAACGGAGAGTATACCCGTTCGCTTATCGCAGAATATGGACACCTTGACAGCATTCCGCATGTTCGTTTTGAGGGATTGTCTTTTCTTCCCAACTGGTTTTGGGCATATAACTATCCACACAATGTAAATGAAGTTGGCGTAGCCATCCCTGGATGCGAGGGACAATATTGCAACCAGTTAAGCCCCCCCGTTTTTCCTACCCCCCTTTATGAAATAGTTACCTGTTTTTTGCTATTCATCTTACTATGGGCCATTCGCAAGCGCATAGCCATTCCAGGAAGGTTGTTTGCTGTTTACCTGATGCTCAATGGTCTTGAAAGATTTTTTATTGAAAAAATACGGGTCAATACTACCTACGACATAGCAGGATTTCATCCCACCCAGGCAGAACTGATCTCCAGCAGCCTCATCGTGATGGGAGCATGGCTTTGGATCCGTTTTGGCAAAATGCAACCAAAGACCTCAAAAAGTTAAATCTTTTATTATGCCTTCATTTGATATTTTAAGCAAAGTAGATATTCAATTGCTTGACAATGCTATCAATGTCACCAAAAAGGAAGTGACCAACCGCTATGATTTTAAAGATGCTACAGTTGTGGTTGATCTCAACAAAAAAGACATGAAAATTAATTTGGAGACCAATGATGACATGAAAATGCGTCAATTGGTAGAAATTCTCATCAATCGTGCCAACAAGCAGGGAATCTCTCCCCATGCCTTTGATCTTTCCAAAGAATCATATCCCAGTGGTAAAACCATCAAGCAAGAGATTACCGTTCGAAACGGTCTGAAACAGGAAGATGCCAAAAAGATCACCAAGCTGGTAAAAGATGCAGGATTGAAGGTTCAAACCCAGATCATGGACGATATCATCCGGGTAACCGGTAAAAAAATCGATGATCTTCAGGAAGTTATACAGTTGTGCCGCCAGGCAGAATTGGCCCTTCCGCTTCAATTTGAAAACATGAGATCCTGATAATTGACAAAAACTTGTCAGATTTCACCAAAAAAGCTACATTTGCACCTCATAAAATGATATGGCCAAATCCATATCAGCCTAAAAATCAATAAAATGAAACAAGGTATCCATCCAGACGACTACAGATTCGTCGTTTTCAAAGACATGAGTAATGGTACTAGCTTCCTTACCCGTTCTACTGCTCCCTCAAAGGAAACAGTTAAATGGGAAGACGGGAATGAGTATCCTGTTATCAAACTTGAAATTTCGAACACTTCCCACCCATTCTTTACCGGTCAGAATGTACTGGTAGATACTGCCGGAAGGATCGACAAATTCAAAAAGAAATACGCAAAAAAGTAATTTCCAAACCCTCCAAATGGAGGGTTTTCTTTTACCATCCAAATGTAGCTTTGCAATCAGCAAGATGGACCGGATCAATCTGAAGTTTGAAACACCAAAGGATGATTTTCTTCCTTTGACCATGACAAGGTCGATTTATGACCTCAAGGTGGGAGTTTTTACCCTTCGTGAAAAATGGAAGCAGGTTGCCAGCAATCAAAATATTGAAATTGGTTTTGACGAAGAAGAGGAACCTGGTGAATTTCAATGGAAGGGCGAACTCTTCATCCCATCCCACAATACAGCTCTGAAAAACTTCATGGCTGCAGGATCTCATCCAATTCAAAAAGGCAGCGGATACCTCAGAAGACCATCGGATATTTTGCTGCAATTGCAATCAACCCTTCTGGAGGATTTCCATACCCTTAAAAAGACCATTCCCATTCGATCTACTCCCAATTATGTTCAGCATACAGGTGAACATGAACTGATCCTCCATGAAAACTGTATCATTGAACCCTGTTTTATCAATACCATGGATGGTCCTGTTGTAATAGAGGAAGGAGCCCAGATCATGCAAGGGGCAATGTTGAGAGGCCCCGTTTATGTTGGTAAAAACAGTGTTGTTAAAATGGGGGCAACCTTGTATCAGGGATCTTGTATCGGAGCGCATTGTGTGATTGGTGGAGAAGTAAAGAATAGTATTTTTCATGCTTATTCGAATAAGTCACACCATGGTTATATTGGGGATAGTTACATAGGGGAATGGTGCAACCTAGGTGCCGGTACAAGCTGTTCCAATATCAGCAATACGGCTTCTCCAGTCAAAACCTATGACATGAAAACCCATGAATTTGTAAAAGGAGCACTAAAATTGGGTGTTATCATGGGAGATCATGTCAGAACAGCGATACATACTGCCATCAACAGCGGAACGGTAATAGGGCCTTTTTCCAATATATTCGATATCCAGGGATTGACACCCAAATTCATCCCCGCTTTTAGTTGGGGAGGGAGTACAGATCAAAAATATATAATCAATAAACTGATTGAAGATGTTCAGCGTTGGCAGTCTATGAAAGGGGTTGAAACCTCTTCCAACACACTGGACATGATCCATAAACTTTATAAAAACCAACAGTAACATGAGAAAACAAATTGCAGCAGCCAACTGGAAAATGAACAAGTCGCTCTCTGAAGGCAAAGACCTGTTAGCGGAAATACTGAATTCGGATCTTTCCATTGGACAGAACCAGGAAGTTATTTTCGCCGTTCCATTTCCTTACCTCATGGAGACCCAATCAATGATTGGCGGAAAATCAGGCATGTTCATTTCAGCACAAAATTGCCACCACAAGACAGCTGGGGCTTATACAGGGGAAGTGTCTGTAGACATGCTTTCCTCAATTGGCATCCAGTATTGCATCATTGGACACAGTGAGAGGAGAGAATATTTTGCAGAAACCAACAGCATGTTGCTTGAAAAAGTTAACCTCTGCCTCGCCAAGAATATTACCCCTATTTTTTGTTGTGGAGAACCCTTGCAAATTCGTGAATCCGGTACACAAAATGAATATGTTGCTGTTCAACTGAACGAATCCCTTTTCCAATTGGATGCAGATCAGATTCAGAAAATTGTGATCGCCTATGAACCCATTTGGGCCATTGGCACTGGTAAAACAGCCACTGCCGAACAGGCACAGGAAATGCATGCTCATTTGAGAAATGTACTCTCTGCACGATATGGCATGGAGATAGCATCCAAGATTTCCATTTTGTATGGTGGCAGTGTCAAAGGAAACAATGCTTCGGAACTATTCTCACAGCCTGATGTGGATGGAGGATTGGTGGGAGGCGCTTCCCTGATTGCTTCAGAGTTTGTACAGATCATCAATGCGCTTAAAAAATGATTACCTTTGCGTACCCATTCAGGGACTAAAGCTCAATCAAACTTTTGATGAAAAATATCAGAAATTTCTGCATCATCGCCCATATCGATCACGGCAAATCTACCCTTGCCGACAGATTGCTGCAAACTACCAATACCATCAGTGAAAGGGAAATGATGGACCAGGTGTTGGATGATATGGATCTCGAACGTGAAAAAGGGATCACCATCAAAAGTCATGCTATCCAAATCAACTACAAGCACAAAAACGGAGAACAGTATATCCTAAACCTCATCGATACTCCCGGACACGTGGACTTCAGTTATGAGGTAAGCCGCGCACTGGCAGCCTGTGAAGGAGCCCTTCTCTTGGTGGATGCCACCCAGGGTATCCAGGCCCAGACCATATCCAATCTTTATCTTGCTGTTGACAATAACCTAGAGATCATACCCGTTATCAATAAGATTGACATGGACGGGGCCATGATCGAGGAAGTAAAAGACCAGATCATTGACCTGATCGGATGCAAACCTGAGGAAATATTGCTGGCAAGTGGTCGAACTGGCATTGGTATTGAAGAAATTTTAGAAGCGATCGTTCAAAGAATACCCTCTCCAAAGGGAGACCCCAAAGCACCATTGCAAGCACTGATTTTTGACAGTGTATTCAATTCATTCAGGGGTATCATTGTATATTATCGTATCCTGAATGGTAGTATCAAAAAAGGGGAGAAGATCAAATTCATCTCAACAGACATGGATTATGATGCCGATGAAGTGGGGATCCTTAAATTGAGCATGCAAGAACAAAAGGAAGTTCAATGTGGTGATGTTGCCGATGAAGTGGGGATCCTTAAATTGAGCATGCAAGAACAAAAGGAAGTTCAATGTGGTGATGTAGGCTATTTGATCACAGGCATCAAAAATGCAAAAGAAGTTAAAGTAGGAGATACCATTGTAAATGCCGTGAATCCTGCCGAAGCCATCAGGGGCTTTGAAGAGGTGAAACCCATGGTATTTGCTGGTATATTTCCTGTTAATACAGACGATTTTGAAGAATTGAGAGAGTGCATGGATAAGCTTCAGCTCAATGATGCTTCTCTTACCTATGAATTGGAAACTTCACAGGCTTTGGGCTTTGGTTTTCGATGCGGATTCCTGGGACTTCTTCACATGGAGATCATTCAGGAACGTCTCGAGCGTGAGTTTAACCAAACTGTTATTACAACAGTTCCCAACGTAAGTTTCATCGCCTATGGCACAAAGGGTCAAAAAATTCTGGTGAACAACCCTAGTGAAATGCCTGATCCTACTCACATGGACCATATCGAAGAGCCCTTTATCAAGGCTCAGATCATCACGAAACCGGAGTATATTGGCAATATCATGACCTTGTGCCTGGGAAAAAGAGGGATGTTGATCAACCAAAGTTATCTGACACAGACCCGTGTGGAGCTTATTTTTGAAATGCCGCTCACTGAAATAGTGTTCGACTTCTATGACAAACTAAAAAGTCAAACCAGGGGATATGCGTCCTTTGATTATCATCCCATCGGATATCGAGAGAGTGACATTGTGAAGATGGATATTCTGCTCAACGGAGACAAAGTGGATGCTCTTTCTGCCCTGATCCATCGCAGCAGGGCCCAGGATTTTGGCAGAAAACTTTGTGAAAAACTGAAAGAATTGTTGCCCCGCCAACAATTTCAGATTGCCATTCAGGCTGCCATTGGTGCCAAGGTCGTAGCCAGAGAAAACATTTCTGCTATGAGAAAGGATGTTACGGCCAAATGTTATGGTGGTGATATCAGCAGAAAGAGAAAGCTTTTGGAAAAACAGAAAGAAGGAAAGAAGAGGATGCGTCAGATCGGAAATGTGGAAGTGCCCCAAGAAGCATTCCTGGCAGTACTCAAATTGGATGACTGATCCTTTTTGAATCAGCCCTTTTTAATGGGCTTCAGTTTACCTTCAGTTTTGGGGACCTCTACAGGAGCCTGCCCGTCTTGCAACTTATAAGTGAAAACCTTTTCTATGTGCCTCCACTTGCCATTCTCCCATTTGAAACCTTCGTAATCGCCATCAGGGATATAGGTGTATTTTTTTGAAGGCTCATTGGTTTCAGAAATGAGATGATCATAGATGATCATTTTCAAATCCTCATCATACTGCATTCTCGCATTTGCATTTTTCTTGTATTCAATCCAGTACCTGGTTTGATTTTTTTGGGGGATGCTATCTAATCCAAAATCAAAGATTTTTTCACCAAAAACAGGTTTTCCTTCTTTGTCAAATGTTAATACCTCAATGCGCTTCATCGTACTACGGATGGAATGCTCATCGTATCCTAACAATGTGTAATATTTCTTGCCATTGTAGCTATTCAACAGCATTTTATAGTAGATGGCAGCGATCCACCATTCATTATTGGTAATGGTATCTTCCTGTTGAGAAATCAAATTGGATCGCTCAATCAATGGAAAAAGCTTCAATGAACCATCAGTTGTATTCATTTGTATCGCACCGTGTCTTCTGTGAAGGTCTTCATCTCTGCTTACTTGCCATGTAAAAATTCGAAAAGAACTATCAGGAGCATAGATTCTGGAAATGGATTTCAAGGAATCAAATGGGAAATAAAAGGAATAACTGCTTCTGAGTGCCCTAACCAAAATTCTGGTAAATTGACTGTCTGCTTTAAACCGTTTGGAAGCTTCTGTAGCGTTGATGATCTCAGGGCCAATCAACGATAAACTATCTTCTTTGCTTTTCAAAAACGAGACATCCATTTTTTTTGATTGTCCTGTTGCACTGAAAATTAAAAATAGGGCTATAGAAAAGAATATTGCTTTCATGTGTTTCATTCAATAATGAAATTCAAAATTGTACTTATTTTAAGTAATCTGAAAAGCTTTGGCATTTCTTTAAGTATTCGAAAGCAATCCTTTATAGTCTTGCAACAAAGATTCCATGAAAACTTTCCAGGAATAATGAGTTTTGCGAAGCTCAATGGGTGCAACAAAAGCCTGTTTCCCTTTGTCTAGAAAACGCATGATTCCATTGGCCAATGAATCAGCATTGATTTCAGTGACAACACCTGTTTCGCCATCCACTACCATTTCTTTTAAGCCACCAGCTTGGGTTACAATCATAGGGAGGTTGAAATGCATGGCAAGGGGAGTTACTCCACTTTGTGTGGCTGTTTTATAGGGTTGTACCAATACATCTGCTGCACTAAAGTAAAACTGAATTTTGTCTTCAGGAATAAATTCATCATGGAATATAACAGATCCCTCTACATTCAACTCTTGTACAAGTTGGGTATATTTCTCCTTGTTTTCATAAAATTCACCTGCAACAAGAAGCATGGCTCCTGTTTTTCGGATCCGCTCATCGGACATAGCATGTATGAGAAGATCCAATCCTTTATAGGGGCGAATCAAGCCAAAAAAAAGCAATAAGGGTCTATCTTCAGGAACATGGAGGTCCGTTTTAGCCATTTTTTGATCCAATTGTGTTCCAAAATGATCAAATAATGGATGCGGAAGTAAAAGGGTTTTTTTATCAAAACCCAAACTTCGCAGATCCAACTTTACCTGCTCACTCATCACCACAAAAGCGTCTATTGATTTGATAAAAAAAGCGGTCAGTAATTTGTCTCCTAATCTTTTTTCGTGTGGAATGATATTGTCAGCAATACAAATCACTTTTGTATGTTGATTGTATCTAGCCAATTTTAAAATGGTGCCCATAGCTGGTGCTAGAAACGGCATCCAATAGCGCACAACAATGAGATCTGGCTGCATGTCTCTGATTCGCCTTCCAATGCGAATCCAGTTGAAAGGATTAATGGTATTGACCCACCTTTTTATATTGAGGTCTTGAGGAGAAGCAGCTGAGGAATATTGTGTTTTCCCAGGAAAAAGAAAAGATGGGTATTGCAGCTTGAATGTACAGAGCAAGGTTTGATGTCCAGCAGCATTGAATTCTCTTGCCAGGCGATCTGTGAAGGAGGCAATTCCACCACGATATGGATAAGAGGGACCAAGCAATACAATATTGTACCTGTCTTGATTCATTGATCAGATACCCTTTTTGGTGTCGATATTGTATGTATTACGATCAACGGCATTTCTTGACACAAGCTCACCGATGAATCCGGCAAGAAACAACTGTGTACCCATGATCATGATGGTTAGTGCTATATAAAAAGCAGGGCGATTGGTAATCGCAAACTCAGGATTGATCAATTTTGAAAAAATCAGGTATAGGCTGATGAGAAATCCGATCAAAAAAGAAGCAGTGCCCAATAGTCCAAAGAACTGCATGGGTTTTTTCCCAAACTTCCCTATGAACATGATCGTGGTCAGATCAAGAAATCCATTGATGAATCGTTCCCATCCGAATTTGCTGGTTCCGTATTTTCTTGCCCTGTGTTCAACTTCTTTTTCTCCAATTCTTGCATATCCAGCCCATTTCGCCAATACCGGAATATACCGGTGCATTTCACCATAGACATCAATGGATTTTACAACCTCATTTTTATAGGCTTTGAGTCCACAGTTGAAATCGTGCAAGTATATGCCAGACATTTTACGGGTAACAGCGTTAAAAAATTTGGATGGAATATTTTTTGTGAGAACATTGTCATACCTTTTTTTCTTCCAGCCACTTACCAGATCAAAATTTTCGAACATTACTTTTCGATAGAGGGAGGGTATCTCATCTGGAGAATCCTGCAAATCAGCATCCATGGTAATAATCACATCACCTTTAACTTCCCTGAATGCAACATTCAGCGCTGCAGATTTTCCGTAGTTCCTCTTGAATCTTATCCCTTTGAAGCATGGATTTTGCTCATGTATCTCTTCAATCACTTTCCATGATTCATCAGTACTTCCATCATCAACCATGATAACTTCATAAGAGTAGGCATTGCTCTCCATTACACGCGTGATCCAACTGCTCAACTCCGGCAATGATTCAGCTTCGTTCTTAAGCGGTATAACGATTGAAATATTCATCAAATGGTATTGAAGATGTCTTCTGGTTTCTTCTTTTTAATGATGGCTGCCACTATCAAGGCTTCAATAAAATACCCAATGCAAGTGTAAGCAAGTGATTTTAACAGTGATCCTGCTGACCATAGATCTTTCTTTATCAAATCATCAATGGCTTTGTCAATTTCTGATTCAGGCACATTGAATCGATTCATGAATTCAATGGTTTTTTCAATGGTAAGCTGCTTGAAACTTTCTGCAAAGGCTTGATCAATAAAATTGAACATCAAAAAGCTAAATATTGTACTTACGAATCCTGTAATGACCAGCACTCCAAAATTGATTTTCAAAGCTTCTCTGAATTCAAGATATCCCCCTTGTTTTCTTTTTACAAGAATAGAGGCCCATATGGAAAAGACGAGCGGCATTGCATATGATGAAATCCAAACCAAGGGGCTTAAAAAATATTCAGCTCCCATGATATAAATAACTACGAAAACGAGAACAGCAACCAAGGCAGAAAGTCCACCGAACTGCATTAATTCTTTGTTGTGTTTTTGTGATAATTCACTCATGGCATTGCATTTATATTCAACTTATTATTTAAAATGGTGGCGATCACTTTGCCTTTCAGATCACGCTTCGCAAAGGCATTGTTAGAAGATAGAGATCGATAATCTTTTTCAAGTTTCCAAAGATTGGTATCAGCCAGAAAAAGGGTGAGGTCAGCACAAGATCCCACATCAATATTACCTTTGATGGCAAACAGTTCTTTTGGTTTGAAACAGATGGCATTCAGGATATGGTCAATATTGATTTTCAGGCTATTGAGCATTCCAAAACAAGATTGCAGTCCCAATGTACCGTAACCTGCATATTCAAATTCACAAATCTTGGCATCTTTGTTTTGGGCAGTATGATGGGTTGTGATACAATCGATCGTTCCATCTTCGATTCCCGACAAAAGTGCATTCCTGTCAGCTGCGGTTCTTAAGGGGGGATTCACTTTCAAATTGGTATCATACCCACTCAACAGATCTTCTTCAGTAAATGCCAAATGATAGGGCGTGCAAGAACAGCTTATGTCAACACCTTCCTGTTTTGCTTTTCTGATCATTGCTACGCTTGAAGCAAGACTGATTCCAGTGATGTGCAGCCTGGATCCGGTATATTTTGCCAAAGTAATATCCCTGGCAATCATGAGCTCTTCTGCTATGGCTGGCTTTCCGGGTAAGCCCACTTGTGTTGAAACAACTCCTTCATTCATGAGTCCATGGGGGGCAATTGACCTGTCGTCCGGGATCTGGATGACAACTCCTTTGAAGGCATTCACATATTGGAGCGCTTTGATGAGAATTCCGGCTGATTGAACAGCTTTTGTACCGTCACCAAAAGCAACTGCACCCTGTTTTTCCATCTCGTACATTTCTGTCAGTTCAGCGCCTTCTGTGTTTTTTGTAATGGCCCCTATGGGATGAAATTGAACAGGTGACTCAACTGATTTTCCAAGAATATAATCAATGGAAGTTTTATTTTGAACAACCGGCTTTGTATTGGGAGTGAGGAAAACATGGGTGAACCCTCCATCGGCTGCAGAGGCTGCAGTCGTTTCCAATGTATCCTTGAATTCAAAACCAGGATCTGTTCCGGTTACAAAAACATCAACCCAACCAGGAGAAACATGAAGACCTGGATACTGAATAACCTTATCTGCTTCAACCGAAAGTTGATCTGCAATGTCTACAATTTGGCCATTTTCAATGTAAATATCCTTAACCTTGTTATTGTTGGGTGATTGGGGATCCTTGATGATAGCCTGGCGGACTAGGATGCGCATATAAGAGGAATTAGTCAAAGATAAAGCTTTGTGTCAATATACCCATTGAATGGGTGAATACTTGTTTTGTCCAGAAGATTTTCATTAAATTTGCAGCCTGTTCGGGAAGTGGCGCAGCCCGGTAGCGCACTTGTATGGGGTGCAAGGGGTCGCCAGTTCGAATCTGGTCTTCCCGACTCCAAAAAGCATCGATTTTATCGATGCTTTTTTATTCCAAATAAATGAATAATAAACGAACCTGTACAACTATACCAATTGTGGATGATATCAGGAGAAAGTATCGTAAGATAGTCTCGATATTTATCAAACAAAACCTGAATCATTACTCCTTGTTCATAACATACCCCCGCCCACATACCTATCAACTTACCATCTTTAACACATTTGGATTGAAAATTATCCTCATTATATGTATCGATTATTGCATCAATAATCTCATTCCCTCTTTTCGAATTACGTACCCCTACAACTCCTGCATTAGGATTTCGCACATTCGCTGTCCTATTCGTACTTAATTCGACAAGATCAGGAGAAATCAAGCGATGTTCGTATAACCTGTCTATTCCCATAAACCAATCACTTTCGTATCCTGCTAATAAAGTAGCAAAGTCAATGTCATAATTGGCGATAACTGTGTCACTATCTAAAAAAACCACGTAGTCGTATTGGTTTAATTCTAAAATATTTTGAAGACAGAAAAATTTACACCAATACACGTTATGAGGATGATTAATATTAGATTGACACGAGGTTAAGAATCGATAATCATATCTCTTTTTTCCACTCTTTTTA
>RFVQ01000190.1 GCA_009922495.1 Chitinophagia bacterium | reverse complement strand
TGATCATCGCTTTCTTCTTAGAAGCGATCTTGAGACGAGTTGAAACTGGGAAGATCCAGGCATCTGAAGCCTAAAAATAACCGCCTGGAAATGTGCCCGGAGCGGGAATCGAACCCGCACTCGCTTTTTCGGCGAACAGGATTTTAAGTCCTGCGTGTCTACCAATTCCACCATCCGGGCAAGACAAAAAAAAATCCACCGTTGAGATGGAAATTTTTGAGCGGAAGACGAGATTCGAACCCGCGACCCTAACCTTGGCAAGGTTATGCTCTACCAGCTGAGCTACTTCCGCATATGCAAGAACTAAATTGGGTTGCAAAAATAGTGAAATGATGCAAACCAAAAAAGTATTTTACTATTTGTATTTTGGCGTGTATTGGGTGCTTTCTGGTACTTCTACTTTGGGTTTGCCTTTGTAGTGCATGTTGTAGAGTCCATAGCATCCGCCCAATGCGAAAGCAAGGATGGCAAATAACTGAATATGGAAAAGAAAGCGGGAAGAAGAAACCCAGTTCCTTCCAAAATCCTTGTTCTCAGTAACGGAATCTGTATTGTGTTGCATAGTTGAGTTTTGCAGTGCAAAAATAATTAAACGGCTCAATATTTCAATTGCCTGAAGGAATAATTTCCGAAAAGTACTTTCTGCCTTTCACAAAGTGCTGCCATACCACACTGCCCTGGTAAACCCCAGTTGGCTTTTTGCTTCTTTCGGTGGGGAAAACCGACTGGCTTTGATGAAACAACAACCATCCCATAAAGCCAAAATGGGCTTTCATCACTGCGATAAAATAAGGAGATTGACCCCCCAGGAGATTTTTCCATGCACTCACTGCATCCAGCATGAATCTTGTAGGAAAGAGGTACAGTCGCTCCGTCCAGGATAGGTTTTTCCAAAGCATGATCAGGTTGTTCCTGAAGTTGAGGAATATTTTCCTGGGATTGTTTTTGGGCAGGGTTCCTCCACCAATATGGTAAACCACGGAAGCTGGACAAGAAAGTATTTTGTAACCGATCAATTGAAGGCGCCAGCAAAGGTCGATTTCTTCCTGATGGGCAAAAAAGAAAGGATCAAAACCGCCGGCCTTCAAAAAGGCTGATTTTCTGATGAACATGGAGGCACCTGAGGCCCAGAATATGGGCGTTGAACGATCGTATTGCCCCTTGTCTTCTTCTACAACATCAAAGATCCTGCCTTTTGAAAAAGGATATCCAAAAGCGTCGATCCAGCCTCCTGCCGCTCCGGCATATTCAAAATGGGTCTTTCTGTTGAAATCCTTTATTTTGGGTTGAACAGCGGCTACAGTAGGATCTTCTTGCAGCATCGCAACAGCAGGCTGGATCCAAGCAGGATCCACCTCAATGTCCGAATTCAGCAGCACCAGGTATTCTTCTGAAACAGCTTTCAAAGCTTCATTGTAGCCAGCTGCAAAACCTTCATTTTTGCCATTGTTGATGATGGTAACGGCAGGATAGTGTTCCTGTAAAAAATGCATTGATCCGTCTGTTGAACCATTGTCTGCCACATAAGCCTTCATGTTGGGATATGAAGAGCTGAGCAGGCTGGGCAAAAACTTTTCAAGGAAATGTTTTCCATTCCAATTTAAGATCACAACGGCCACTGGGGGCAATAGGGTAGATGGCTGCATGGATGCCAAAAATACTGCCATTCCTTTGAAAATAATGGCTTCCTCGTTCTAATTGGTAAATTTGTCTGATGCAAAAAGTTCTGACCTGGAAAATTCTCCTTGTGGGTTTGGCGATCATGATCGTGGTGGGGACATTTTTCTATACAGGTTATCTGGCTTCCAAAATTTCAGAAAGAGAAAAAACAATGATGGCAGCCTGGGTCACTGCCCAACATACCATTGCCCAAGCATCGGCACAAGACAACATCTCGCTCGCTTCTTCCATCGTAGCAGAACAACGTTCTATTCCCGTCATTGAAACGGATGAAAAAGACCAGATCATTTCCTGGTTAAACCTTGACAGCAGCAAGATCGCCCAGGATCCCGGCTATTTGCCCGAAAAGCTCAAGCAATTCAAAGCCAATGGAAATTTAATCACCACTTATTTTGGAACGGATGCTACGCGATTCAACAAATATTATTTCGGTGAATCAGCATTGCTTCAACAGATCCGGTATTTTCCGTTGGTACAGTTGCTGGTTGTACTGCTCTTTACCATGATGATGCTCCGATACATCAACAGCAGAAATCGATCGGAACAGGACCGTCTTTGGGCAGGATTGGCAAAGGAAACAGCCCACCAATTGGGAACACCGGTTTCTGCCCTGGAAGGGTGGACAGCCCTCTTGAGAGAGGGTGCTGATCAGGCCGAAATCTCCACTGAAATGGAAAAAGACATCCATCGATTGAAGATCATCACAGAAAGGTTCAGCATGATTGGTGGAGAATTGAAAAAAGATACCATTGAAATCCTTCCTTTGGTGAAGGCTGTTTCGGAATACATGCGCAAAAGGGCTCCGAAGAACATTGTGATCGACATTAGAACTTCCAGTCATGCATCCATGAGCATTCAAGGCTCTTCCCCTTTATTGGAGTGGGTTTTTGAAAACCTGATCAAGAACTCCCTGGATGCGATGAAAGAAAAAGGCAGGATTGACATACAAATTGGGCATGATGAAAGCCAGGTTTGGATCGATGTCAGGGATGATGGCAAAGGAATTCCTGCAGCAATTGAGCATGAAATTTTCAATCCGGGTATGTCAACCAAGAAAAGAGGGTGGGGGCTTGGATTGACGCTATCAAAGCGGATTGTAGAGGAATACCATGGGGGTAAATTGTTCGTCAAAGAAACGCAGTTGGACAATGGAACAACCTTTCGGGTGATCTTGAAAAAATAATTGGACATCCCATTTTTCCATGTCTCTCAATTTTCATAATTTTGTCCTCCCTCGGGCCCAGGTGGCGAAACTGGTAGACGCACTACCTTGAGGTGGTAGCGCTGGAAACGGCGTGCTGGTTCGAATCCAGTCTTGGGCACAATGCCCTTTCAGCGAAGCTGAGAGGGCATTTTTATTTGTGAACGTGGCAAGTAAACTTGCCTAAGTGAACAAATGAAAAAGACCGATACCGCCGAAGGCGGAAAAGGGCATTGATGCCCCCCCGCAAGACAAGCTGGTTCACTGAAAGTAATCCAGTCCTGCTTACCCAAACCAATCTCTCTCATCGCGACTCTTCAGCGATCTGTGGTTTTTATTGGGTATCGAAGAATTAGGCAGTAACTTCCCCTTATCATTTCAATTCTATGAAGAAGCTTCTGATAGCCGTTCTGCTGATCCTGATTTCGTTCGCATTTTATCCTGCCCCAACAGAAAAATGGATCCCGCTTTTCAATGGCAAAAACCTGAGGGGGTGGACAGCCAAGATTTATCATCATGAGACAGGCGATAATTATGGCAATACATTCAGGGCCGAAGAGGGCATGATCAAAGTTCGCTATGATCAATACGATCAGTTCAACAACCGATACGGACACCTGTTTTACAACAAGCCTTATTCCTATTTCAAACTCCGGTTTGATTATAGGTTTACCGGCATCTGGAGGAAAGATGCGCCCTCTTATACAGAAATCAATTCAGGCGTGATGTATCATTCGCAATCTCCTGCTTCTATCCTGAAAGAACAGGATTGGCCCATATCTGTGGAGTTTCAATTGTTGGGTGGTTTGAGCGACGGCAAAGCCAGGCCCACCGGTAACATGTGTTCGCCCGGTACAGATGTTGTATTCAACGGCAGAATCGATCCCCGACACTGTATCAGTTCTTCTTCAAAAACCTATTATGGAGACCAATGGGTGCATGCAGAGTTGATCGTACTGGGAGATTCTCTGGTGACCCATATCATCAATGGAGACACGGTATTGCGTTACAGCAAGCCG
>RFVQ01000189.1 GCA_009922495.1 Chitinophagia bacterium | reverse complement strand
GTCGTTCCTTGTATTCAACTGGACACCATCCACTACATAGAGGGGTTGTGTACCGGCAAGGAAAGAACCTGTTCCCCTGATGCGCACGTTGATGCCACCGCCGGGGATACCATTGTTGGACTGAACCAATACACCGGCAGCACGACCTTGGAGCGCTTTGTCCAGTGAAGGAACAGGAAGGTTCTCGATCTCTTTTCCTCTTACCGTTGAGATCGCACCTGCCTCATCCTTTTTCCTTCTGGTTTGGTAACCGGTGATGATTACTTCATCCAGTTTTCTGTCTTCCTGCTGGAGAGAAGCTTGAATGATACCGTTGGCAGGAATGCTGAATTCAGTAGAACTCAGTCCAACTGCTGAAATAACTACTGCCTTGGCAGTATTGGGTACACTGAAACTGAAACTACCAGTGGCATTGGTAGTGGTACCGATACGGGTTCCTTTTGCAATAACCGATGCGTTGGAAACCGGAGCTCCATTGGCATCTGTTACCTTACCGGAAACCGTCCTGTTCTGGGCCGACAATTCTCCGATCAGGAGCAAGAGGCCACCCAGAAGAAACAAGATTTTTCTCATGTCTGTAGGTTTGGTTAGTGTTTGTTTGTTAATGTTTCGCAAAATATAATATGACAATCAATATGGTACTATTGTTGAATGGCCTACCCATTTATTTTGAATTGAAAAAATCAAAATAAATGGTCTACGCTTTTGTTTGACTAAAACCAAATGACTGAAAAGGGGGTAAAAAAATTAAAATAATCTCCAATAATTGGAAATCTTCAAAACCCAACCTTGCTGTTTTATTTTACATTTCTGTGACCAGCCATCAACAAAAGAAGAACCGGCAATAAAACCAGGTTGGTAAGGGTTGCCACCAGCAATGTGAAGGAGGTTAACCAGCCCAGGGCTTGGGTACTGCCAAAACCGCTGAAAACAAAGATCACAAAGCCTGCAATCAGCACAAGGGAGGTGTATACGATGCTGATACCGGTCTCCCTGATGGTTTGCAAAACGGTTTGATGGACATCCCCTTTTGAGGAGGGCAATTCCTGTTTAAAATTGACCAAAAAACGGATGGTTATGTCAATGGCAATTCCCAGGGCAACACTGAAAACCAATACGGTTGATGGCTTGATGGCAATGCCCATCCATCCCATCAGCCCTGCTGTCATCACAAGAGGAATCAAATTCGGTATCAGGGAACAAACCAGTATCCTGAAAGACCTGAAGAGATAGAGCATGCAAATGGAAATGAAAAGAAAGGCCCAGAGAATGCTCTCTTTCAGCCCCTTGATGATGAACCTGCTTCCTTCCAGGAAAGTGATGCTGCTGCCGGTCAGCGTCACGGATACTTTGCTGGTATCAAAATAATCACCTGCATGGTTTTGAAGGCTGTCGATCAGTTCCGGCATTCTCATGCTTCCGACATCAGCCATGTTTACGCTGATTCGGGTAACTTGTTTGTTGCTGTCAATAAATGACGACATGAGTTTTTGCAGAGAACCCTGTTCTGCATTGCCCCCCTTTGAAGGTTTCATGTAATCAGCAAGAAAAGCGCCATCAAAGGCATTGGGCATGCTATAGTTGTTGCTGTCACCATCATAAAATCCCTGACGGGCAAATTTCAAGCCCTCTGCAAGAGAGAGTGGTCTTGCCATTTCTGGGAAGCCATTGATGTATTCGCTGTAGGCAGCCACTTTCTCATATACCGACAATGCCCTGGATCCGGCGATTCCATTTTTCTTTTTGGTGTCGACAAGAATCTCCAATGGCATGATCCCCTTGAAATGGGTTTCAAAAAATTTTAGGTCTGTATAGATCTTGTCTTTTTTAGGAAGATCATCCACGATAAAAGCCTGGGTCTTCATTTTTAGAATACCCAAAATGGAAAGGACCAATGCCAGGGCAGTAACTCCGTATATTGTTTTTTTATGGGAAAAGACCCAGGCTTCGATGTTGGTCAAAAGTTTCACCAGCCACCGGTTCTCCAGGTATTGTGTGTGCTTGCGCTTGGGGGTATCCATGTAATAAAGCGCAATGGGTATCATGATGAGTGAGATAAAGAAAAGGGCCATGATGTTGATGCCTGCCACGACACCAAATTCTTTCAAAATGACACTCTTGGTAAGCGCGAATACGGCAAAACCCAAAGCCGCACTGATGTTGCAAAAGAGGGTCACTACCCCCATCTTGGATACCATTTCAATGATAGCCGTTTTTTTATCACCTGTTTTTAAAAAGGCTGTATGGTATTTGTTCAAAAAATAAATGCAATTGGGAATGCCAATCACCACCACCAACGGAGGAATGAGCGCTGTTAGCAAGGTGATCCGGTAGCCCATCATCACGATCGTAGCCAGGCTGTACAAAACTCCAATGATCACGACACCCAAGGAAAGAAAAGTCGTAGACAGGGACCGGAAAAAAACATAAAGAATCAGTGCAGATAGCAAAATAGATCCCAAGAGGAACCATTGCATTTCTTTGGCGATCTTGATCGCTACATTGGTCCTGATCAGCGGAAGGCCACTCAAATGCAGCTCATATCCAGCATCCTTTTCAAAAGCGGCAGCTATTTTTTCGATTTCACCAATGGTCTTTTCCCTTGACTTGTTGCCAAGGATCTCTCTGTTGATCCTGACTCCCACCAAAAATGCCTTGGTTTCCGGATTGTACAACAACCCTTTGTAGAAGGGAAGTGAGCGGAAAATATTTTCCAGGCTATCCAATTCAGGCTGGCTTGCAATGGTCTCCGGAAATATCTTTTTCGCATCCAGTTTTTGGGTGCTGTCATTTTTCACCAGGCTCACGGCTCCATTGATGCTGAGCAGATCCTCCACTCCTTGCACCTTTTTCAAGTCCTTTAAAAAAACAGAGAGCCTGTTGAATTTCTCAACGGTGAAGAAAGAATCGGTCACAAATCCGATGGTCATGAGATTGCCATCTTCCCCAAATGTCTTCTTAAAATCCAAGTAGGCTTGGTACTTGGGATGATCGGTTGGAATGGCTCTTGAAAAATCATAACTCATCTGCACCTTGCTTGCCTCATACCCCATGAAGGCAGTCAATACCAGGGTGATGATGATCAGCAGCAAACGATACTTTAGGATGGCCTTGCCCAATCCACTCCACATATTGGTTGTTTTTGCAAAGGAAAGGATTTTATCCGCTCTGTTTCCCAATTTTTTGGTACATGCCCTCCTCCTGAAATCACTAATTTTACAGCATGGGCAAGCCCTTTTTTATTCTCTTCCTGAACATGATCCACCTCTGGGCATTGGGCCAACCCTTGTTGCCTATTGGACAATGGAGAAATCATCTGCCCATGCGACAGGTTGTAGACATTGAACAGGAGGGAAATGAGATGGTCGTGGCAACCCAATTTGGACTGTACAGGTATGCGCCAGCTACCAAAGAGTTCAGGGTTTTTACCTCCAGTCAGGGACTTTCTGACGTTCGGGTTGGCATGCTCACCCAAAAGCCGGCAACCAACCAATATCTTCTGGCCTACCAGAATGGCAACATGGACCTGATTGACAATGAATCCATTTTCAACCTGCCGGATATAGTGCGTTCAAGCCTGCAGGGGAACAAAACCATTTATCATGGCCTTTGGCAAAATGAGGATGTATTATTGTCGACAGGACTCGGCATTGTTATTGTCAACACAACCAAACGGGAGATCCGTGAGACCATTAGTATATTCGGCCGTGCCAGTGCTGGAGAGGTTTATCATTTGGCCATTTTAGAAGGACAACTATTTGCTGCAACCGGAGCAGGATTGAAAAAGGCATCTTATCCCAATGCCGCACTGACCAACCCATCGCAGTGGTCTGATGAACTGCTTCCCATGACCACCGGTATCATCAAAAAAATACTGACATGGAATGACAAGCTGGTTGTACAGAAAAACGATTCCATAT
>RFVQ01000188.1 GCA_009922495.1 Chitinophagia bacterium | reverse complement strand
CCGGAAGTGGTAGTGGGGATATTGTTCCCGCAATGCTTGAGCCGGGAGAGATGGTTATTCCAAAGAGGATGGTGAAAAAATATTCGTAACTAATCCCATGTTTTCGGGTGAAGCAATACTCATAGTAGTCAATTGCAATGGAAATGAAAATTTGTCACTAGCCCATGTAGTTTCAAGCGCCTTATTAACCGTTAAATTATACTGCTTTTTCAAATCATATACTGCTCTTACAATTGTTCCTGTTCCACAACATCCATCAAAAACAATTGATTCTTTATTTATAACGGACAATCTCGTAAGAAGTTCGGCAATTTCTGTGTTCACTTTCCCATTTTCAAGACAAGTGGCCTCTTTACCTTTCCATTTTTTGTCTCCATTTATCACCTGTAAACCCAAAGCTGGCAGAAAGCTGGCAGGAACATTTAAGAAATGAAAAAAGGTCTATGATTTTGATTCATAAACCTTTAATAATCATTTGATTAAGTGTGCTCCTCAGACTGGACTTGAACCAGTGACCCTCTGATTAACAGTCAGATGCTCTAACCAACTGAGCTACTGAGGAATTTCCCATTTTGGGAGGGCAAAAATAGGGATTTCCTATATTTATCCCAAATTCGATTCATGTCTTCCACCAAAACCATTTCCGACCAGATTTTCATCAATCTTCCCGTCCAAAACCTGAAGCGATCCATTGACTTCTTCACCCACCTGGGCTTTACTTTCAACCCCGATTTCACCGACGAAAAGGCTACCTGCATGATCGTATCCGACCATATCTATTTCATGCTCCTGGAAACCGACCGATTCCAGTTCTTTACCCCAAAGCCTGTTTCGAATGCCAAAACAGAAACCCAGGCACTCTATGCCCTCTCGCTTCCGAGCAAAGAAGCCGTAGATGAAATGGTCAACAAAGCCATTGAAGCAGGTGGCGCCACTTATGCTGAACCGCAGGACCATGGCTGGATGTACGGCCATTCATTTGAGGACCTTGACGGACATCAATGGGAATTGGGATACATGGATCTCTCCAAGAGAAATGCATGAAATCGCATTTCCCCTGAATCTGCAAGGCTTCAATAAATGTGTTTTTACAGAAAACCTAAACAAAGGCCCTGAAAGAATTTCAGCGCTTTGTTCATCTTCATAGTTTCATTATCAACAAAAATATTGACCGATGAAACCATGCTCCCCCATGCTCACCATTTCCTTTTGGGCAAGTAAACATATCCTCCTGGCAAGAACACTGCTTGTCATCTCCCACTTGCTGCTGACGGTTCTGGCGGTTGAAATAGGACTGCTGCTGAAAAATGAATCCATCAGCATCGATCCGCTATATGGTTATGCATCCATTCTGCTGTTTCTGTTTGCCTTCGCTGCATATCCTTCTCAAAACAAATCCATCCATTTCACCAAACGATACAGATTCCAAAAAATAGTTGACGGCCTCCTCGCCCTCTCCACTTTCCTGATGCTGGTCTGTTTCTCCAACCAAAGCTGGAGCCATACCAATTCAGCCAATGCCTGGATGCCCAAAAGAATTAGCAATGTCAACAAACCGAGCATCGCCAACCCGGAAGCAAAAATCATCCCCAAAAAAGCAGAAAAAAAACGATGGATGAACAAGGTGATGGATTTCCTGAATGCATCCAAAAGTTACACTTCAGGAGAAAAACTCATCTTCACCATCCTGGCCATAATCGGGGCTGCGGCTTTGCTCTATTTGGTGGCCGCACTGGCCTGCAATATTTCCTGCAACGGCGCGGAAGGTGCTGCCATCGCTGTGGCAGTAGTCGGTGTGGGGGCCATCATTTTCTTATTCATCAAACTCATGAAACACTTGAACAAAAATCCATCCATCTCCCAAAAAAAGAAACCCTCATCCACCATGGGCGAATGAGGGCATCTGAAAAATTTCTTTTCGATTATTGCTGGGCCTTTTTCTCTTCTTCTTTAACCCTTACACCTAAAACCTCAAACATATCCATCAAGGTTCCGGTGGCATTGTTGTCGTCTTTCTTCGACATGGTGATGGTGATATCATAAGACATGATGGTGAAACTCATGGTGATCTTGTCTTCCTTGATATAAGCGGTATCCATCTTCTTCTCTGACTTGGAATCAGGATCCATGTAGTAGCCTTTCAAAGAACCATCCTTCACTTCAAAACGAACAGGCAAGCTCACATCTCCATTGGGAGTGCCCTTCACATTGAAAGCCCACTTGCCGGTAAAATAAACATCGAGTCCTGTGGCAGCAGGTGCCTGAGCAGCCTGGGCATTGACTTCAACGGTTGCCATTGAAAAAAGAGCCACAAATAAAAAGGTGTAAAGCGATTTCATTTTCTTGTTTTTATGATTTAAAAATACAGAATAATCAACAAACCAATCCTGCCAATGTTCGAACGGTTTTCCAGACCCCATCATCTACCGGAATACCCAGGGCCATGTTTTCTTCACGGGTACGCAGGGATCTCTCACCGGGATAATGGATCTCTCCATTCTCATTCACCGGTGTTGAATTTCTCAACTGCTCGATGGTCTCCTGCAAGGATTGATCTACAAATGCCTGGTTGCTCACCTGCAAGGGATCGATGGCAATGAAAACCTGGCAGCAACTGCCGCAACTTCCATAGCCCAACCTGTCCACGGCCGCTGTGGTCTTGCCGCCAGACAACAAACTCGACAACAAATCCAGCATGACTGCAAAACCGGAGCCCTTCCAATACCCCATGGGCAGGATCCTTCTCGACTCCTCAATGGCGCCGGGATCATCGGTCAGATTACCCTCCGCATCAAAACCTCCGGGATAAGGAAGCTTCTCGTTCTTCAAGCGGGTCACCTGGAGTTTGCCATAAGAGTACTGCGACATGGCCATGTCCAATACCACATGTCCCTCCTTTCTCGGAATGGCCATGATGAAAGGATTGTTGCCAATGCCCGTGGAAGTCGCGCCCCAGGCGGGCATGCAGGATTCTGTATTGGTCCAGCACATGGCAATGAACCCTTTCTCGGCGGCCTGCCATCCATAACTACCCCCTCGCATCCAATGCGTGGTATTGTTCAAGGAAACCAGTCCCAGTCCGTGTTGCGCGGCCAACTCCGTAGCCCTGTCCATCGCAAAAATGGCATTGGTGATACCGGCCCCCAGGTTACCATTGTAGACCTCCATCGCACCCAAAGATTTATCGAGTGTGGGTGCCGCATGTACATCCACCCATCCCCTTCCAATATAATCCACAAAGCGCTCCACGCGGTTGAGTCCGTGTGAATAGACACCATCTCTGCTCGACTCTGCATGGATTCGTGCACAAATAGCTGCCTTGTCCTCCGGCATGCCTGCCAACGTAAAGGCAAGCTGAATGGTGGATTTCATTTCATCAAAAGGAATTCGGGTCATCAGCCAAAATTTGGAAAGGTTCAGATCAGGATGATACCGGCTGTATCAGATCCCAAAGATTGCCATAAAGATCCTTGAAAACAAGCACTTTTCCATAGGGTTCTTGCACAGGGCCACGAACAATTTCCACCCCATGCTGCAAAAGCCTTGCATGATCTTCTTCAAATGTATCGGTATGCAGAAAAAGAAAAACCCTTCCTCCGGATTGATTGCCAATGGCCTGCTGCTGCACATCACCGACGGCCTTGGCCAGCAAGAACTGACAACTGCCATCACCGGGCGATACCAAAACCCAACGCTTGGTCTCGGTCAACGCCTCATCCTGTACAAGTGTAAAACCCAAAACATTGGTATAGTATGCAAGAGCCTTGTCGTAATCATCTACAACAATGGCCATGTGTGCCAATCGTTTCATTGCTTATTCCGCCTCCTTCAAGGGTTCCTGTTCGATGAAAGGTTGCTTGTAAATGCGCTTGCCCGTGGCTTTGTAAATGGCATTGGCAACAGCCCCTCCGGTGGGTGGAAGTGC
>RFVQ01000187.1 GCA_009922495.1 Chitinophagia bacterium | reverse complement strand
TGTAAAAGAATGATTCTACGCGTAGACTAAAACCAGATCAACAGATGCCGTACAGGAAGGTTTCGGATGACTTCTTCTGTGACGGGTTCGTGTTCAAGCCTTGCCCAGCAGTCCAGGTATGTTTTTTCCTTGAAGGCTGCTGCGCCGAATAGGAGAAAGGGATGGGCAACCGGCCATTCATCCCAATACATCACATCTTTTTTAAAGGGCCATTGCTGCTTGTCGGATACATAAGGATACAAAAATGATATTCCTTTTTGTATCGATCGCTGATCGGAGGTTTGATACTGCCAAAGGTTCTCCTGCTTGTCTGATAATATCTGACAGAGCATGGTCATTGCATCGAGGTTGAAAAGCGAATATCCATAGGGCTTTGTCCTGGCCAGTTCTTTAGGGAAACTTCCGTCTGCTGCCATCTGATCGGGCAGGTGAACATATTTATAACGGTTGCGACAAGTATCAAGCAGTGCTTTGTTGTTCGTGAATTTTGCAAAGGCGGACACCTGAAGGGTCCAGCAAGTGCCATGGTTGTTGAGCGCTTTTTTTTCATCCAGTCCATAGGGATGTGTTGTCACCCATTGCAAAAAATCTTCAAACCATTTGCGGAATCCCAAATATTCTTGCTTGTTGGCAGCCTCGGCATGTTCCAGTTTCAAAAGGGATTGTGACACTTCGATGAACTGGATCATGTCGATGATACCAATCCCCCTTCCTGTGAATCTTCCTTTGATGGCCTGCGCATAGAGCATGTGCGGGTTCATGCGGGTAGCTGTATCAATGAACCATGCCCTTGCATGGGCAAATGCCTGCCTGGAATATTTTTCATCCTGGGTAAGCAAATAAGCTGAGGTGAGGGACCCCATGATCCTGCTGAAACGGATCATCATTTTCCGGTGGTCCACAAAATTATCCGGATTGGTCATGCCATCCCTTTGTACATAAGGTCCTTCTGGATTTTGTGGATCCGGCCACCAATAATCCCCCTCAGAAAAGAAATCATGCTTACCACCAGCACTTCTTGGAGAGCGGAAAGAGGTGATGGTGATGGGTTGCTGATCCATTGCCCAAGCCGCCTCTTTCAAATCATAGGTCCGCAAAACCTGAATCGCTTGTTGCCTGATATTGGTGGCTTGTCCGTATACGAGATCGAATTGAACGCAACCGATCAGTAGCAATAAGATGAAAATAACTCTGCTCATGGTAGGATATTTCAGCATTTGTGCTGAGTAAATATAACTGTACCTTTACAGTACAAACGAAATTATTGTATGAAAAAGATATTTTTTGCCATTGCCTTCCTATTGACTGCAGTTGTTTCCTTTTCTCAACCCCCTGCCGGTGATGCCAATCCGGGAGATGTGTATGGAGCCAAAGTAAAAGCAAAGGGCGCAACGGATCTTGCAGTGGTCGTCAGTCAGTTAGAGAACGGTTCAACACTGGAGGATACCAAGATCAGGGCAAAAATAACCGATGTTTGTCCCAACAAGGGCTGCTGGCTCAAGCTAGAACTGCCCGATGGAAAGCAGGCGACCGTAAAGATGAAAGACTATGGATTTTTTGTTCCACTGGCTGCCAAAGGAAAAACAGTTGTTATCGAGGGACAAGCATCCGTGAAGACAGTTTCCGTGAAGGAACTGAAACATTTTGCAGAAGATGCGAAAAAGTCTCAGGCAGAAATCGACGCCATTACCCAACCCAAAAAAGAAGTGAACATCCTGGCCAAGGGGATTGTGGTGGTGCAATAGAAAGCAGGCATACCAACAATCAAAAAAAGTATTAAATTCATGTGCCCTTTAAACAAGCCACATGAAAATATTACAACTGGCCCAAAACCTATTCATCCTCGCATTGATACTCTTTTTCAATGCTTGTTCAAGTACCCAAGGCATCAAGCAAAGCAAAGGTTGGATAAGACTTTTTGATGGGAAGACCTTTGATGGCTGGAAGCTGGGAGAAAACCCCGGTACTTTTTCTATCGAAGATGGCAGCATTAAAGTAGCTGGCCCCCGCTCGCACATTTATTACGATGGTCCTGCTTTTGATCATGACTTCACAAATTTTGAATTCAAGGCACAGGTCATGACCAAGCCCGGATCCAATTCCGGCATCTATTTTCATACAAAATATCAGGAAAAGGGGTTCCCCGACAAAGGGTTTGAAGTGCAGGTCAACAATTCCCATACGGATTGGAAAAGATCAGGTGGATTGTATGATATCAAGGATACCAGGGAAGTATATGTAAAGGATGATGTTTGGTATACCGAATACATTCGTGTGGAGGGAAAACATGTGATCGTCAAAATCAACGACCAGGTGGTTACCGACTGGACCCAGCCAGAAGATTTTGTACCGGCAAAAAACCACAAGAACCGAATCATAGCAAGTGGAACCTTTGCTTTACAGGGCCATGACCCTAAAAGCATCGTATACTACAAAGACATCATGGTGAGGCCACTCAAGAATAATTAATACCTGTTGACGAACAGCCATTATTATTATAGTGTTGCAACGGAGAACGCAAGTATTGCAGCAAAGCTAAGTGTCAAAAGTATCACGTAAAATATCCCGAGAATAAAGAACTTGAACAATATATGTGTTTTGCCTTTTTGGTAAACCACTCGCATGGAACGATAGATATACCAGATGCTGATCATGACGCCTGTTCCGAAAGCATAGTTGCCGATGTCCTCAGATAACTTGCTGATCAATTCAATCATTATATTGAGGAGAAATAAAAAAGAATGTACATGCAATGTATAGATCAGGTGTTCAATGAAATATAATTTTGATCTATAGAAGCTGATGCTCAATATCAAGGCAAACAAAGGCATCAGGATGAACATCATTTTGGGAAGTTGATGTTGGACTGTCTCTAAAATTTTCTCTTGAAGTTCATCTCCATACTTTTCTCTGAGTTGTATGGCTTTTTTTGTAAAATATTGGACCAGCCATGAATCCCGTTTATCCGGAGATAGCTCGTGTTGCTTCTGTACATATGTTTTCATGTCCATATCCACTGTATTCTTGCCACTATCTGCATTGTCAAAAAATCCATCATTCAGACCAATTTGCACATCAGTTTTTTTGGATGAAGAAAGCAAATTATTTTTTTGATCTTTTACAATCTTTTCGGTTGAAGATTGTCCATTAGGATCTGTTTCCTTTTTTATAGAAGAACTATCAATTGAAAAAAGCAAGAAAAAAACCAAGCTGATAAACAAATACATGTTAACAGGCTGAATATAAGAAGCCCTTTTACCTGCGATATACTCATTGGTCAGTTTACCAGGCTTGGTGATCAGCGGAACAATGCTTTTCTTCAACTTTGAGTCAAAATGAAAATAATGAGCAATTCCGTGGATCAAAAATCCAAAAAAGGGCTCTTTGGTTTCAATATTCTCCTGACCACAATGGGGACAAAATTTATCTTCAACATTTGTACCACAATTGAGGCAATCTTTTTCTTTTCGGTATTTTTTCATATCACTCACTAATTTAAAAAATCGACAATCACCTTGCCTTTTCCCAATGCTGCTGCCAAACCTTCGATTTGAGTGATATGTCCAATTTTTGTATACCGATACAATGTCTGGAAAGATTTATAGAAAATCACGATACAGTTGTCTTCATAGAGCATGATATCACCCGCATTGATCTGATTGGGATTGATGGGATTTGAAGGCAAAGATCCATTGAGGTAATGATATTTCTCGTTGGAATGAAGGTCTTCCATTGTGATTTTTAATGGGAGCATGCTTTGGAAAGCTTTACCTGTTTCATTTTTCTCAAGATCTATTTGAAACGCAGTGGAGTTTATGAGAATTTTCATGGTAATAGATGAGGAAATAGAATTTAAAACTGTGTTTTTGTTTGAGTAGATGTTATCATCCATTCGATACCATACTTATCTCTAAATTTGCGATGCACAA
>RFVQ01000186.1 GCA_009922495.1 Chitinophagia bacterium | reverse complement strand
GGTATCCCCACTACACTGTGGTTCACGCCAAAATATACCACTGCACAAATGAAAGAGATTACCGGCAACAAGGATTTCGTTTATGAAATCTCTTGCGACCAGATGTGCGGAAGCGGTCACTACTCTATGCGCGGTGTTATCGTAGTAGAGACCCAGGAGGAGTATGACGCATGGATCAGTTCCAAGAAACCACAGTATGCAACTGTAAAGGAGGGTGCGGCTCCCGCTGCACCTGCAGCAGTTTCAGCAGACAGCACTGCAGTAGCAACTGTAATGACCAACAAACCCTCGGCCAACTGATAATATAGAAAACAGAAAAAAAGAATTACAATGAGCAGCGAAACAATCACACACGGACACGCAGCGGCAGCTTCAGTTCATTCGCATGATTCTCATGAGGCGCATGGCCATGATCATCATCATGAGGAGTCTTTCCTGACCAAGTATGTTTTCAGTACCGACCACAAGATGATCGGTAAACAATTTCTGATCACCGGTATCATCTGGGCGATCATCGGAGGTTTGTTCTCCGTTCTGTTCCGTCTTCAGCTGGGTTATCCCGAAATGACCTTCCCCTTTTTGGAGGATCTGTTTGGCAAGTGGGCAGCTGGTGGCCGCATCACCAATGAGTTCTATTATGCATTGGTGACCATGCATGGAACCATCCTGGTGTTCTTCGTATTGACAGCCGGTTTGAGCGGAACCTTTGCCAACATTCTTATTCCTTTGCAGATCGGTGCGCGCGACATGGCCTCCGGTTTTCTGAACATGCTCAGCTACTGGTTCTTCTTTTTGGCGAGTGTGGTGATGTTCGCTTCTTTGTTCATCCAAACCGGTCCCGCTTCAGGTGGTTGGACCATCTATCCTCCTTTGAGTGCATTGGGACAGGCCAGTGAGGGATCGAAACTGGGTATGGATTTCTGGTTGATCTCCATGGCACTCTTCATCGTGTCTTCTCTGTTGGGAGGCCTGAACTATATTTCTACCATCCTCAACCTGCGTACCAAGGGCATGAGCATGACAAGATTGCCCCTTACCATGTGGGCGATCTTCTTCACGGCTGTATTGGGTGTATTGTCTTTCCCCGTATTGCTTTCCGGTGCGGTATTGTTGTTGTTCGACCGCAACCTGGGTACCAGCTTCTACCTGTCTGAGATCGTAGTGAAAGGCGAGATCCTTCCCAACGAAGGTGGTTCGGCCATTCTCTTCCAGCACCTGTTCTGGTTCCTTGGACATCCTGAAGTATACATCATTCTTCTCCCTGCCATGGGCATGGTATCGGAGATCCTTTCTGTGAATTCCAGAAAGCCCATCTTCGGTTATCTCGCGATGGTCGGATCTCTATTTGCGATCGCCATTCTTGCCTTCTTGGTTTGGGCTCACCACATGTTCGTAACCGGATTGAATCCTTTCCTCGGAGCCTTCTTCGTGTTGCTGACCTTGTTGATCGCGGTTCCTTCCGCCATCAAGGTTTTCAACTGGCTGACTACTATTTGGAGGGGTAACATTCGTTTTACTCCCGGTATGCTTTTCGCAATCGGCTTTGTGAGCCTTTTCATTTCCGGTGGTTTGACTGGTATCTTCCTGGGTAACTCTACATTGGATATCCATTTGCACGATACCTATTTTGTGATTGCCCACTTCCATATTGTAATGGGTGTGGCTTCCTTCTTTGGCATGTTTGCCGGTGTTTACCACTGGTTCCCCAAGATGTATGGCCGCTACCTGAACAATACCATGGCTTATATCCATTTCTGGGTTACGCTTGTGGGTGCTTATCTTATCTTCTGGCCTATGCACTACTCAGGTCTGGCAGGGATGCCCCGTCGTTATACTGACTGGAGCAACTGGCAGTCTTTCAACCAATTCCAGGGGATGAACAGTTTCATCAGCACGGTTGCGATGATTGTGTTCGCTGTTCAGTTGCTGTTCGTCTTCAACTTCTTCTACTCCATTTTCAAGGGTAGAAAAGTGAAGGACCAAAACCCATGGGGTGCCAACACCTTGGAGTGGACCACACCGATCAATCCTGGTCATGGTAACTGGCCTGGTGATATTCCAGAAGTACACAGGTGGGCATATGATTACGGTAAGGACGGAAGGGAATTCATCCCTCAGACCGAACCCGTTGGTGCGCATGAATCGAAGCATTGACAACCCGCTTTGCCAAAAAAGCGGCAAAGCATAAAATAATGGATGCACATGAATGAAGAGAAGGGAACGGTGGCATCAACAGTAGCATCGAAGCTGAAAGATTACCAGCAGCTGATGAAATTCACCTTGAGTTTCACAGTGGTTTTCTCCTCAGTGATCAGCTACCTGCTCGTTCCGGGAATTTCATTCGACATCTTATCAGTTCTTTTACTTTTTGTCGGCGGCATGCTCGTAACGGGAGCAGCCAATGCCATCAACCAGATTGCAGAGAAAGATACCGATGCGATCATGAAGCGGACAGCCAAGCGGCCGGTCGCTTCCGGCAGGATGAGCGTTGATGAAGCCGCAACCTTCTCCGTTTTGGCAGCAGTATTCGGTGTGTTCATCATCGGTCTCTGGTTCAACTGGGTGGCTGCGGGCATTTCAGCGTTCAGTCTTTTTTTGTACGGGTTCATTTATACCCCATTAAAGAAAGTCCATTCCATCGCTGTATTGGTGGGGGCTGTTCCGGGAGCGCTACCCTGCCTGATCGGTTGGGCGGCGGGTGATCCGGAGCTGGGAATCGGAGGTTGGGTGCTATTTGCCTTGCAGTTCCTCTGGCAGTTTCCTCACTTCTGGGCAATCGCCTGGGTGGTGTATGAAGATTATAGCCAGGCAGGATTCAAGCTCTTGCCATCAGCAGGAGGTCCTACCAAGTATGCTGCAGTGCAGTCCATTCTGTATTGTGTGCTGCTGATTCCGATCGGTGTGCTGCCCTATGTATTTGGCATGAGTGGGATGGTCAGTCTGGTGATCGTGGCTTTGGCCAATCTGATGATGCTTTGGCAATGCGTTAGATTGTTCAGGGAAATGGATCTGAAGGCGGCCAGAAGGGTGATGTTCAGTTCCTATATTTACCTGCCTGTGGTCTTGCTGGCTTTGTTGGCCAACAAGATGCAGGGTTGAGAAAAGGAAACCAAAATGACCGGAACAATGATCGAACAAAGAAAAAAAATACATCCCCACAAGTTCACCTTGTGGGTAGGGATAGGAAGTATCTTGATGATGTTTGCGGGACTTACCTCCGCTTACATTGTGAAGAGAAGTCAGGCAAGCTGGCTGATGCTGGAAATACCCATTATTTTTTGGTATTCGACAGCAGCCATTCTTGCGAGTAGCGTGACGGTCCACCTGGCCCTGCGCGCCATGAAGCAAAGAGAGCTGATGACTTACCGCAGGTGGTTGGTGGTCACGGCAGTGTTGGGAGTTCTTTTTTTGGTATTGCAGATTGCAGGATTCATGCAGTTTGAAGCAAAGGATATCCGCCTGATAGGCGCTGGATCCAATGCCTCATACTCTTTCCTGCTGGCTATTTCCGGATTGCACGGCTTGCACGTGCTGGGAGGTGTGATAGCACTGGTGGTAATCACCATCCGTGCCATCAGCAGTTCTGTAAGGAACTACAACACGGTACCCCTGGAGATCGTCGCAACCTATTGGCATTTTGTGGATCTGTTATGGATCTACTTATTCATATTTTTCAATTGGATGAAATAGTCCGGTTGAGTTGAACCTTTAAACAAGTAAACAGCATGGCAACAGTCCAAGCACACGGAGAAACCAAATGGTGGAGTGGTGGTAAAAGCCCCTTCAACCTTGAGTATGGAAAACTGATGATGTGGTACTTCCTCATGAGTGACGCCTTTACTTTCGGCGCATTCCTGATCTCCTACGGTACCATACGCTTTAGCCAGAACTATTGGCCTGATCCCAACCAGGTATTCAATGCATTCCCCTTTGCCGGACATGCCAACCTCCCCCTAGCTTTCGTGAGTTTGATGACTTTCATCCTGATTGT
>RFVQ01000185.1 GCA_009922495.1 Chitinophagia bacterium | reverse complement strand
AGCGGCAGCCATTGGTCCCTGTCTTTGGATTCCGGAAACACCCATCGATCCGGATACCCGCATTCAGATGGAGATCCGTCGAAAAGATGAAACCGTTTTCAGTGGAGAGATTTCCATCAACCAGATGAAAAGAAAACACGATGAACTGATCGGCTACCTTTTCAGGGCCATGCGTTTTTCCCAAGGAGTCTATTTGATGACAGGAACCTGTTTGGTACCCCCCAATGAGTTCACACTACAAGAAGCTGATCTGGTCATCATGCAGATTGATGGCATTGGCAGATTGGAGAACACCGTTGAAAAATTGAATTAAAGCATCCATCATGAAATATGTTCTCAACTGTTTTTTTCTCTTTTGCTTTTTTGGCTTTCTGAACAATCCGGTTACTGCGCAGGGAACAAAAAAAGACGGATCAGCTGATATGAACCTGATTCGGCAAAGGATCATTGCTGAATTGATGAAAGGCAGTGTCAATGACGAACAGGTCAGACAAGTCGTCAGCACCCATGATGCGGCAGGAAGTTTTACTGATATCGACTACAGTGATTTGTCAACGACCGCAGGTTTTCCTCACCAAAAACATTTGTCTAATCTCTACACACTTGCAAAAGCCTATGTGACCAAAACTTCAATTTTTTTCCATGATGAGAAAATCATGAAGCACATTCAGGGTGCCTTGCATTATTGGGTGCAGAAGGATTTTATTGGCGATAACTGGCACGACAACCAGATCACCACACCCACCTGGTTGGTCAATAGCTTGCTCATCATGGGGAAAGACCTTGACCATGATCTGGCGATGCAGACACAGAAGATGATTGGCCGTGCCAACTTGAATGCTTCGGGGGCAAGGCCCAGTGGCGATCGTATTGTCATTGCAGGAATTTTGGCCAGGAACCTTCTTTACCTGGATAGCCTGTCTGCCTTTGAAAAAGTGATCAAAGTGATTGAGGGTGAGATCAAATTCTCAACTGGTGAGCGGGGGATGCAACATGATTACAGTTTTCACCACAGGGTAGACCGGGTTAACAATACTACTTCTTATGGTTACGGTAAATATGCGAATGCATTTGGGGAATGGTCATTCTATGTAGCAGGTACCCGGTATCAGTTTTCCAAAGAAAAGATCAATCAGTTGGTGGATTATTATATCGAAGGCATCAGCAAGCAGCAGGTTTACGGCATTTATGAGGATGTCAGTGTGAAGAATCGCGACATCACCAGTAAATCGGTCTTTCAGCCCAGGGGAACATTGGAGATTGAGCGATTGCTCATGGGTACAGATCACAGAAAGGCTGAGTTGGAAGAGTTGATCAAACTCAGGAAAGGCGAGATCCAACCTTCCCGATCATTTGCCAAATTCTTCTGGCAGACGGAGCATTTCGTATTTCAGCGCCCCAATTTCTACACTACTGTTCGGATGTTTTCCACCCGTAACCATAACATGGAAATGCCCTATAACGGTCCGGGCAAACCCACGCATCACCGTGCAGATGGCACCAATTATTTATTGATGAAAGGGGATGAGTACCTCAATATATGGCCGGTATACGACTGGCAAAAAATCTCCGGTACTACCATTTTGCAGAAACCCAAGCTGCATGGTCCAGACGAGATTCAAAAGAAAGGACTCACCAGTTTTGTAGGCGCCGTCACCGATGGATTGTATGGTGCAGTAGCATTTGATTTCAAAAGTCCGCATGATGGGGTGGAAGCAAAAAAATCATGGTTCTTTTTTGATGATGAATATGTCTGCCTTGGAACAGATATTCGTTCAGATGTCAAATTGCCTGTTGCCACCACGATCAACCAGGCATTGTTGAGGGGGAATGTTTTGGTGATGCAGGATGGGAAAAAAATGGAAATGCCGGAAGGGAGCAGAAAGCTAGAAAAACTGAAATGGGTGCATCACAACCGGGTTGGTTATTTGTTCCCCGAGCCTGCAACACTCGAGTTGTCCAACCAGATAGCAACCGGAACATGGGCCTCCATCACCGATCAGAAAAATATCAGTACTGCGATCGTAAAGGAGCCTGTATTCAATTTATGGTTCAATCATGGGAACAGTCCCGCCAATGCAAGCTACCAGTATATCGTTGTGCCTGCAATTGATCCTGATTCGTTCATGGCAAGTGCTGGCGATAACCGACAAATACAAATCCTTTCCAATACTGGATCGATGCAGGCTGTATGGCATGGAAAGAACCAAATGGTGCAGTCCGCCTTTTATCGTTCAGGAACGCTTCAGGTGAAGCCTGGAATGCAGATAAAGGTTGACAGTCAGGGTATGGTGATGTTGAAGATGCAAAATGAGCGGATTGCTGCTATTACTGTTGCGGATCCCTCCAGGATGTTGCAACGCATCAACCTGACTGTTTCCGGTATATACAATAAAAAGCAAGAAGGTGTTATCTGCATTCCTGATCAGGCAAAGATGGAAACTCTCTTTATCATAGATCTTCCGCAGGGTGTATGGAGTGGCAGCAGTTTAACGCTGCAGCTTTGATTTCTTGCCCAATTAAAAAGCCAGTTACTTTAAAAGACAACACGATCTAAATACAGTGAAAATGCAAGAGTCCAAAACAACCAAACCAGTTTGGAAATACAACATGGATTATCCCGGGATGGATGATATTATCCGAAAAGCAAAGCAACGCATTCCGCGCTTTGCCTTTGAATACATGGATGGTGGATGCAATGAAGATGTCAACCTCATTAAGAATACAGAGGAATTGCGGCAGGTGGAATTGCTGCCTTATTACCTCAGTGATCATGCAGGATCTGATCTGAGCACAACATTGTTCGGACATACCTATGATGCACCTTTTGGGGTTTCTCCCATTGGCTTACAGGGGCTGGTATGGCCCAATGCGCCGGAAATACTGGCCAAGGCGGCTGTCAATCACAACATCCCTTTCATCCTGAGTACTGTCAGTACTTCCTCTATTGAAAGGATCGCGGAGATTACTTCCGGGAAAGCCTGGTATCAGCTCTATCATCCCGCCGACAATTCTTTGAGGGATGATATATTGAATCGCTTGGAAGCGGCAGGTTATGATGTATTGGTCTTGCTTTGTGATGTGCCCTCCTTCGGATTCAGGCCGCGTGACATCCGAAACGGATTGGCCATGCCGCCAAAGATGACATTGAAAAACATTTTGCAGATCATGGGTCGTCCGCATTGGGCATTGAATACGCTGCTGCAGGGTACGCCCAATTTTGCAACCCTCAAACCCTATATGCCCAAGGGACTGAACATGAGTCAGCTCGGACAATTCATGAACAAAACCTTTGCAGGAAGGCTCAATGCCGATAAGATCGCACCGATCAGGGATCGCTGGAAAGGAAAACTGATCCTGAAGGGATGTGCAACGGTGGAAGATGCAGACATGGCTGTATCGCTTGGGTTTGACGGTCTGCTGGTTTCCAACCACGGTGGTCGGCAGATCGATGCGGGACAATCTGCCATCAAATCACTATCTCCCATCGTTGACAAATACAAGGGAAAGATCAAGGTGATGATGGACAGTGGCATCCGAACCGGTCCGGATATTGCGCGTACCCTGGCATCAGGGGCCGACTTCAGCTTTTTGGGAAGGTCTTTCATGTATGCCGTTGCTGCACTGGGCGATGAAGGTGGGGATCACATGATGGGCATGCTGAAAACGCAATTGTACCAGGTGATGGACCAGGTATGCTGCAAGCGGGTCGAGGATCTGCCGAATCATCTTGTCAAATAAATCTTTAACCAGCACGCATGAAAATATTGGTATTGGATGGTTATACTTTGTTCCAGGAGGATATCGAATGGAATGGACTTCGGGATTTTGGTGAAATAGATTTTAGGGAGAGGTTGCATCGATCTGAATTGTCCTCCTGCGATCCGGAAACATCGGTGATCATCACCAACAAGGCCCTGGTGGGCATTCCCGAATTGGAATTTTTCAAATCGCTTCAACTGGTCATCGTTTCCGCAACGGGATACAATTGTGTGGACGTAAAAGCCTGTGCAGAGCGGAA
>RFVQ01000184.1 GCA_009922495.1 Chitinophagia bacterium | reverse complement strand
GGTTGTCCCGAAGTTTTTCATCTGCTGCATTGCAATGCGCCACAATGGCCTTCCCTTTCTTATAACCCAATGTCAGCAAGGTGCCCTGACAAACCGGATCGGGTAGTTGCTGATCGAAATAAGCAGTATCCCATGATGCGCCTCCATCTGAAGAATAGGCAAGGATCCTTCTGCGGATATCACCTTTCTGGTTGCGGACAGACATCATCATCCGATTGTTCGAGAGTTCAGTGGCAATGGCCTCATTGGATCCGGGGATGTTGATGTTGTCTGAAATCTTGAATGTCTTCCCATGATCGTCGGTATAGAATCCGTGGGCATAATGATCGGTATATCTTTCTTTGGGACCATTGGCAGAATGATTTGCCGCAATGTATATTCTTCCCTTGTACAACCCCTGCAGGAATTGAAATGCGTGACCCGGTGTATTGGCATAGGTTCTCCATCCTTCTTTGAACTGATAATTCGGATCATAAGTAGGCTGAAATGGTTTATGGGTTTGAAGAGTAATGTTTACCGGTGGATCCCATGTTTTACCAAAGTCATAGGACTTTATATACAAGACTTCGCGCACTCCATTGCCTTTTCTTACATCAGATTCATGGTTATTGCCAGTGTTGTAAAAAAGATAGACCACTCCATTTGGATAATCCGGATCACAAAGATCGACTACAGGAGCAGGATTTCCTGCTTGCAACTTATCTTGGTCAACAAGGGTTTCCATCGGAGACCAGGTTTTTCCCTTGTCCTAGCTTCTCTTCATGACTAAATTGATATCACCAAAATCAGCACTGTTGTTCACACGGCCTTCTGCAAATGCCAAAAGATCACCATTCGGGAGGCTGATAATGGCCGGAATTCGATAACTCTTGTGTCCATCGGTTCCGCTTTTGAAGACAGTGATCGGCTGCGAAAAGCCTTGGTTATTTATCAAGATGAAAAAAAAGGCAAGCAGTATGGAATAGATATGTGTAATCATGAGGATATACTAAGGATTCTTGTTTTGTTTAGGTTTGAGAAAAACCAATTGAAGTATGATCACTGCACCTACTACCAATGCAAGCCTGGCAAAATCAGCGCCTAAATTGCCGGCATCTGTTGATTTTCCAAAATAGTCTGTGATGATGGCTCCTGAAAAAATACCAATGGTATTGAGAAATCCATACCCGGTTGCTTTTTGGTTGGGTGCAACAAATTGACATAAGATGGGCATATTGTTGGTATCAAACATTCCAAAACCAAAACCAAATAGAAATGCTGCCGTCAACACTGCTGTGACAGAATGCCCAAATCCAATCAGTAACAAGGCAGGTATGGTCAGGGCAAGACCAATAGCACCAGTATAGATCCGACCCCTCGTATGTTTTGCAAACCATTTATCTGACAGCCTTCCACCAAAAAGAACACCCGCCAGGGATGATAAAGAAATAGAAATGGTGGTTAGTGGCCCCGCAATTTTCATTTCAAGATGAAGATTTTCAGCGATAAGCGTCGGAGCCCAATTTTTGATCGCCCACCCCGGCAAGCTCGGGATTGCAAAATACAGTACGATGATCCAAAAAGAAAAAGATCCAAGAAGATGACCAATGGACGATGGAAACTTGGAAACGGAAGATTGCTTAGGCGTTTTGTTTGTATTTCTCAGGAATATAATAAGTACTATAGCATAAACCATTCCAATACATCCAAATAACACGAAAACGTATTGCCAGCTAAATGCGTCAGAGATCGTTGAACCAAAGCCTCCCAATGCCTGCCCCAGATAAATACCTGACATATGAATACCAATAGCAAGAGACCTCGTTTTATCTTCATGATGATCAGCAATAAGAGCAAGTCCCGCTGGAATATAGATTGCCTCACTGAACCCCATCAGTGCCCTTAAAACATACAATTGATCAAAGGTCTTGGCATAGCCCATCAGGAAAGTGATGGCAGACCAGATGAACAGACTTGTCACGATAAGCCATTTTCTATTCAGTCGATCAGCAATGATTCCTGAAAAAGCACTCATGGCTCCATAGACCCAAAGAAAGATGGCCATTAGTCTTCCAAAGTTACTGGCTTGCTGCAGCTCTGTAATATCCAGCTGCATGGCTGGTCGCATGGTAGCAATCATTTGCCGATCCATATAATTCAGCAACGCAACTCCTGACAACATGAATACCAGCAACCAGGCATAACGGTTTGTGGTGTTGGGAATTTGTTCGCTCATTTCATCCTGAATTGATCAAATCCCAGTGCAAGCGCCTCCTTTGAAAACTGATCGAAGTGATCCACATCCAATGTTTGGTTGGGCAACCGACATGTACCAAGATCAAAACCTGCCAATTTCATGTATGCCTTTCCTGTTCCAATACCTCCATATTGACCCAGTAACCGTATCAATTCAATCGAGCTGTTTTGCAGGATTCTTGCGCGTTCCAAGTCACCTCGCTTAAATGCCTCCAGCAAATCATGATAAAGAGGTGCCATGTAATTATACGTACTGCCAATTGCGGCTTTGACGCCCATCACGGTTGCAGAAAGCAGGTTTTCATCCCTGCCCCAAAAGATGTCGTATTTCGCATTGCTGTATTGCAAACAGGACAAAAGATCCATATGATCTTCGTAAGAGTATTTGATGCCGGCAAAATTTTCCAACCTGCCATCCATGCTTTTCAAAAATTGGATCATTGGAAAATTGACATGTGTCATCACCGGAATATGATAATAATAGAAAGGTAGTTCCGGAACTGATGAAGCCACTCTTGTAAAAAAGCTGGCAAGGACTTCTACGGATGATGGCTTGAAAAAGTAAGGTGCAATCAACGATGCTCCCCACAATCCTGTGTCTTTTGCATGTTGTGCCAGTTCTATGCAATCCTCTATACAAGTGCCGCCCACCATGGTCATGATCCGAAAACCAGGGTGGTCTGCAGAGGCTTTCTTCCATGCTTCCGCAACTGCCTTTTTCTCAGCCATGGTTAATGCTGTTCCTTCTCCCGTAGTACCACAAATGAAAACAGCTTCAATATTGTTCCGAACCAAGCTGCGAAAATAATCAGGAATAATATCAAGATTGAGAGACCCATCAGGATGCATAGGTGTGAAAGGGGCAGGTATAAGTCCTTTGAAATGTTGGTATGGCATGGCAACCGTTTGGAAGGAGTATCTTAAAGATAATGCATGCACATCAATTCACAAGTCTTACCATCTTACCTGTCTTCGCACTTTCATAAATCGCCAACACCAATTCAACAGACTTCCTGCCTTCTACGCCATCTACCAAGGGTGTTTTGTTTTTCTCGATGGCCTGAACAAAATCTTCCAATTGGCGCTGATGACCAACAAAACTGATGTCGGCTGGATTGGACGCACCGCCTCCATGACTCAATCCGTTATTGTGCATCGCTGCTTTCAATTGGCGGTCTTGATCATGCTCTTCCAAGAAATCCCATTTCATCAGCTGACTTTCCTGTAAGACAGCCGTGCCAACCGTTCCGTTGATCTCAATCCTTTTGAGTTCACCGGGAAAAATCGCGGTTGAACATTCAATATTGCCCATGGCTCCATTGGCAAAACGCAATACTGCCACCACTGTATCTTCCACCGCGATGCCCTTGTGTCGGCGGTTCCCTGCAAAAGCCTGAACAGATTCCACTGGACCCATGTACCATTGCAGCAGATCAACGGAATGAATGCCCTGGTTCATCAATGCACCGCCCCCATCAAGTTCCCAGGTACCACGCCAGGCATTGGACTTGTAATACGCTTCGCTTCGGTGCCATTTGACATAGGCATCGCCCAATACAATATCGCCAAACTTACCCTCCTCGATTGCTTTTTTCAAATGCAGGGCATGGTCATAAAAGCGGGATGGGAAAATGACCCCAAGCTTGAGTCCTTTTTCTTCTGCGAGCTGGATCATGCGATCACATTTTTCCAGCGTCACCTCTAAGGGTTTCTCCACCATGCAATGCTTGCCTGCATTGAGACAGGCCAAAGTCGGATCCTGGTGGGCACCGGATGGTGTGCAGATGCAGACGATGGTGATCCGATCATCGGACAG
>RFVQ01000183.1 GCA_009922495.1 Chitinophagia bacterium | reverse complement strand
CTAACCGTAAATACGGGAATGCCTTTGCTGAAATCCCAATATTACCATTGAAAATTAAGTAATCGGGTAACGTTCTGGAACTATCTACTCCAAGGTTCTTTTTAACTGTTGTTTTCTCTCCCACCTGTCTTCCTCCTACATAATTCCCCCTTAGATTCAATGATATTCTAAAGGGCCCTGCTCTTTCAAAATAGCCAGTAAATCCAAGGTTTAGATGATGAGAAGCGATATCGCCTAACCTTATTCTGTTTTTTGTTGAATCAACTTTGGATTCGGTTTGATAAGGCAAGATAAACGTGTGGTTGACATTGATGATAAAAGTTGGCGCCAGTTTGACCCTAATATTGGTCATGGTTCCTTTGATCTCATATTTTCCTGAATGGACATTGATTTTTGTCTCTCCTATTGTTTGTGAGGCTACTGCATTGTTTACCCAATACCAGAACCCAACAGTATTCCAGCTAAATTTAGATTTATTGGGATCGGAATGACTTTGTCCGTTCAATTCCAGATTAACATAATCAATATTTTCAGTACTGAGATTAGGATTTGCGGTACGTCCACCGCCAGTGGAATATTTGGTCCATTGTGATACATTCTGAATACCACGGGAATAAATAGCTTTTGCATTGAACAAATGCTTGTATTGGTATATGAGCGCCAATCGTGGTGAAATTTTTACACCAAATCCACCTGAATTTTGAATGGTATTTCGGTCGCGACGTGTACCGGCAACAAGGGAAAGCTGGTCAGTGAATTTATAAGAAAGTTGAGCAAAAATACCCAAATCAAATATGTCATATATATTGGATCGGGATCTTTGATCCTCAGAAATTCCCTTTTCTTTGGCAAGGAAAATGTCTTTCTGTTTGGATTCAAACTCATAGATTGTTGCGGATTTGGTATCAAAGTCTTGGTAAATCGTGTAATCTCCCTGGGTTTGTGTATATCGTAGGTCAATGCCACTTGCCAAATCTAATTTTTTATTCTTGCTAGCGTAAAAATAGCGCATCTCATTTCTTGCCTGTAAGGCTTTGTAATAGTAATATTTATTTCTCCATCCATGCTCAAACATAGAAAAACCTTCTACCAGATAGCCTTCTGTGCCATTCACTTCTCTTGTCTCTTTGGTGAGGCCAGGTCTTCCTGGAAAGAGGGAATCAGGATAAAGTAAATGTGCAAAATGTAGCTTGGTCCCAGGGTCTCCATATGCCATCAAATTCACCCGGTTGGATTCTCTGTCCAGACTGTGAATACTGAAAGTAGTAAGATTCGTGATTTCAGATTGCTCATTGATTTTTTTCTGAACACTCGAATAAACTGTTGTATTTACAGGGGCCCATATTGAACCATTATTGGACCCCGCTTCATTTATATCCTGGTATTTATTAAATCCCTCCTTGAGTTTCCAATGCCTGAATCCAAATGTGAAATCAGCTACTTTTAATTTTAAGCCTATGTAATAATCTTCAGTGCTGTTGGAATACCCCACAGGAGCACCGTTTACCATTCCTGTATAAGCTGCTTTATCCAGGCTTCTGGCCCGATTAATGCCTTCTTGTGTAAGCGCAATTCTGGATATATTGCCCAAAGTGTCTACGTTCACAGTATAGTAAGGACTAACCATTGGCAACTTCATATCCGTCATGTATTTTTTGAGGCCTCCAGTCCAGCTGGAATTATACATAGTGAACTTGTTATAGGTAAAGGAGTCTATATCACTTGCCTCGTAATCATAAAATTCCCCCTTCATTTTGTGTTCATCGGATTTATAATATTTTCCAGAGAGCTGTAGGCTAAAGTTGGAACCTGGTTTCCCTTTAACATTCATGGTAACATCCGCACTTGAAGTATTGTATCCTCCATTTAGCACATTGCCATATAAGGAGAATCGCATTGCTTGATTTGCGTTTTTTTTGAAACTATTTTTTTTCATCAATGGATCAGAAGGATCCTCGGTTGGATCCAAGGTTATGATGTTGATGGCGCCTACAAATGATCTGGGTCCATACATGGTAGAGGAGGGCCCGTACAATACTTCGATGGCTTTGATGGCAGTTAAAGGGTATTGGCGGGATAAATAGGCTTGATTTGACCACAGATCATTTTCTTCCACACCATCTACCATCAGCAAAGTTCTTTCTGTATTTTCCTGCCGAAAACCCAGTTGAAAAATATTTGCATAGTTGACTGAATAAATTTTATTGACATCAAAGCCTGGAAGATCTTGTATAGCTTCCACTATATCTATATAGCCACGTTCGATAATTTCATTTCTTGTGATCAGTAGTACTGACGCAGGGGCTGCATTAATGTCCTCTGCTTTTTTGGAAACTGAACTAACCCTTACTTCTACTCCTTGCTGTGAAACCCGGTCAAAAATATCTTTGAAAACGATGTTTTTGAGGTCTGTGGGCTGGGTATAGTTGGGTTTAAGTACAACAATAGACTTGATATAATCTTCTGCTTTTTCAAGTGAATCTATGGCAATATAGGTCAATGCCAAAAGTTCATATGCCTGGGCCTTTGCGTCGGAAGTTCGAAAACCATTGTCCTGAATGCATTTTCCCAGTGATTCAATCACTTTTCTAAAATCGCCAATCAAGTAATTTGACTTTACTTGCTCAAGATTGTCTTCGCAATTGGTCATTTTTTGTGCCCTTACACTGGCAGAGCTGAAAACGACAAAACACATTATCAATAAGAATAAGCGACTCATGAATGATTCATTTTTAGATGAGTTAATGGCCTCTTCAGTAGACGGGTCGAAGTAAAGACCATTTATCTTTCGTTATTTTTATTCTTCCAGATCATTACATCTTTGTAAAGATCTTCCATTCGGGTGCTCCATCTTAACAATTCACCGCCTTCATCAACACTAATCAATTCTGTACGTCCATCAATCTTTATCAATCCCAAATCCCATATCCATTTCCTGAAACCCTTTAAAATAAGTACGGTTTCTTCCCATGATGTATAATCATTGGTTGAAATATTGAAGATATTGGCTGTGTTGTCCATGCTTGCTGTAATCAGTTGTTGTGACTCTCTGTCAACCAGCAATGAAGTGACTTTTGTTTTATGTGGTTTTATTGTTTTGTAGCGTTGGAGTTTTGTGTTGCTCAAAGGACTGCAAATATATATTTCACCATCATCTGTTCCCCAAAAGCTGAATTGGGGAGCCAATGCTACACTGGAGATTTTGTTAGCAGGCATATCGACAGGAATATTTAGCGCGGTGGCTGTTTCTGTAGTTAGGTCATAGAGATAGACTTGTGAAGCGGTTTTGATGATCATGCGCTTATCGAAAAGTTCGAATAGCTGAAGGGCGCCCGCAGGAGTTTTAAGTACTTTGCGTTCACCCGAATTGATATCTATTTTTGTTAGCACTCCTTTGTTCAGGGTAAAGATTTGTTTATTGTGCAACACTAACGTAGGTATGATATTTTGATCTAATGTTGCCAATTTGCGTTCTCTCTCAACAGGGGTTTTGGCATTGCGATTCAGTAAAAAAACTTCGCCACTGAGATTGCTGAATACTACCGACGATTCATCCAATATTTTAATGGACCTGATGCGGCTCTTATTTTGCCTTGTCTCAACTGGTACAGGTTTATTCCCTGGTTTGAAAAAAACAATTCGTTGGTCATCGCCTGCGGCCACAGCCAATCTGTTTTCATAAATATCAATATCCCTTAATCCGGATTCGGTAATAAAGAGATTGCGATCACTGTTGAACAAAGAGGCTTTGTTGTTGAGTATCTTCCAATCAACGGTGGTCAACAAGCGATATAAATCATTGAATGGAACAACCTTGCCTCCCGTTAATTTTTGAGATGTACTGATGTACCGATTGTAGTTGTTGATCAAACTGTCTACAAAGGCGATACGGGAGTCTACACTTACAAACGTCTCAGAATTCACTCGGTTGAGCAGGGCCACAATTTTGCTACGAGATTCGATAAAATCGCGGTTGTTGTAGGCAATCTCAGCATTTTCCAAAGCGTATGTCCGCTGGAGATTGGCCTCAACTGCATTGTCCTGGGCTTCCTTCTGGCTGGCTCGCACCTG
>RFVQ01000182.1 GCA_009922495.1 Chitinophagia bacterium | reverse complement strand
ACGGAGATGGTAATCATTGGAAAGCTCAGCAGGTTTTTGCTGGTTCCGTTTTTTGTATTCATAACGATAACCATATCGCAAAGCAGCAATATCACTCAGAACGGCTGAGGCAGTAGGGAAGCTTCCTGCTCCCTTGCCATAGAAAAATTGTTTGTCGGCAAACCCACTCTCGATCACCACACCGTTGTATTCATTTTTTACAAAATACAACTGGTCGTTGCTGTCGACGAACTGGGGCAGCAGAAATGCAGCCACTTTTCCATTGTTCAGTTTCTTCGCCTGTGCTACCAATTTGATGGATTGGTTCCTGGATTGTGCAACTTTTGCATCCAACTCATGGATCTGTGTGATGCCATTGAACAGAAGTTCGTTGATGGTCGTATCAATGCCATAGCTGTGGGCAAGCAACAAGACCCATTTGTTGGCAGCATCATATCCTTCGATGTCCAATGTAGGATCCGATTCTGCAAAGCCCAGTTGTTGGGCCAGTAACAAGGCTTCTTTGAAGTTCAGGTGTTCTTCAAACATCTTGGTCAGGATGAAATTGGTCGAGCCATTCACGATTGCCTTGATAGAATGCAAGAGATCATTGTCGTAGTACTCTTCCAGGTTTCGGATCACGGGGATTGATGCGCAGGCAGACGCTTCGTAGAGCAATGATCTTCCGGTAGATTCCTGCAATGCAATCAGTTCGGGAAGGTGTTCAGAGAGCATTTTCTTGCTGGCGCTCACCACATCCTTTCCGTTCTTCAATGCCGTGGTCACTATTTCATAACCGGCCACACTGTCGTTGATCACTTCCACGATCACATTGATCTCTGGATCGAAGAGCAGATCGTTTTTTTCGGAAGTGAACAATTCTGCTGGAGCGTTTCTTTTTTTGTTGGTGTTTTTGATACAAACTTTTTTGATCGATGCCTTGAGCGTGGGGGTTTGTTTGAGTACTTTGTACAAACCTTCACCCACAACGCCAAATCCGAACATGCCAATAACCAATGTTTTTTCTGATCCCATCTTTTTTTATTTACGGTACTTTTAAAAATTTATTGAATAGTATTGTCAGTTTATCATTCTCCAGCAGGAAGCCATCATGTCCATAGAAAGATTCAATGATTTCCAAACGGGCCCCTGGTATGTGTTTGGCCAGAAACTGCTGTTCATTCACAGGGAAGAGCAGGTCAGAGGAAATGCCAATCACCAATGTTTTTGATTCGATCCTTTCCAGTATTTCCTCTGCTTCTAGTACACCCCTGCCCAGGTGGTGACTGTCCATGCTTTTGGTCAGCATATAATAACTCAATGCATTGAATCGCTTGGCCAGCTTTTCTCCCTGGTATTTTTGGTAAGATTCACTCTTTGTATTTTCCAGTGCTTTGTCTTGGTCCTGTTGGGTTTTCTCATAGGTCTCATAATGCCGGTAGCTGATCAAGGCAAAAGACCTTGCTACCTTCATCCCTTCCATTCCTGCTTTTTCGTTTTTTTCTTTCCAGGTTGGATCGGCTTCTATGCTCATGCGCTGAGAGGCATTGAAGGCTTTGCCCCAGGGGGAATGAAAGGCATTGGTGGCGATGGGTATGATGTATTCAAAAAGGGACGGTTTCCATCCTGCCCAGGCGATCAGTTGTTGCCCACCCATGGATCCGCCAATACCCAGAAAGATCTTTTCGATTTCAATTCTTGTCTAGGGGCGATACGCTGCCATAGCAGCTTCCCGGCATGTTCACACAGATGATGAAATGATGGGCTGGATCAAAACATTTTCCATCACCGACCATCCCAGGCCACCAATCCGCTGCATCACTGTTGGCGGTCATGGCATGAAAGATCCATACCACATTGCTTTTGGATGCATTCAAGGTGCCAAAAGTGGTATAGGCCAATTGAAAATCACGGATGTTTTTTCCGGATTCCAATGGGAGTCCTCCTTTGAATGAATAGGTATGTTGTTGTTTGTTCATGGTGTTGTCTTCCGGAAAGGCAATAAAAAAACCCATCTGAAGTCAGATGGGTTTTCACTATGATGCGTTGATCTTGTCTAGAGAAAAGTATCTGACTTATCTTCCTCCGCAATGCGGAGTTGGAGTTGACACCTTATTGCTTTCGCAACAGGTTGTCAAGGCTTCATCGGGCCAATCCCTCTGCCTTTCTGGATAAGAAAATTAAGAACTGCTGCAAAGGTAAGGGATTTTGTTAATTTTGCAATGCTAAATGTCTACCCCCGACTATATTGAAGTGATTGGTGCCCGGGCGCACAACCTCAAAAACATCGATATTACCATTCCCAAGAATCAGCTGGTGGTGATCACCGGCATCAGCGGCAGTGGAAAGTCGTCCCTCGCTTTTGATACCATCTATGCAGAAGGTCATCGTCGTTACATGGAGACCTTCGGTACCTATGCACGCCAGTTCATGGGGGAGATGGAAAGGCCGGATGTAGACAAGATATCAGGTCTTTCTCCCGTTATTTCCATCGAGCAGAAAACCACCAACCGGAATCCACGCTCAACAGTGGGTACCGTTACAGAGGTATATGATTTTCTTCGTTTGTTGTTTGCCCGTGCAGGCGAGGCCTATTCTTTCCATACTGGAAAAAAAATGGTCAAGTTCTCCGATGAGGAGATCGTGGCAGATCTGTATCAAAAACTGAAGAATAAAAAGATCAATATCCTGGCGCCCTTGGTCAGGGGCAGAAAGGGGCATTATCGGGAACTATTTGAAGAGACCCGCAAAAAGGGTTTTGTGAAAGTCAGGGTCGATGGTGAGCTGAAAGATCTGGTGCCCAAGATGCAGGTGGACCGATACAAAGTTCATGATATTGAGGTGGTGGTAGACCGATTGGCGGTGACCGAAGACATGAAGGTCCGCCTTGCCCAAAGCATACAACAGGCCATGCAGATTGGCAAGGGTTTGATTTTCATCCTGGAGCAGGATACCGAAAAACTGAAGCAGTACAGCAAGAAACTCATGTGTGCGGATACGGGAATGAGCTATGAGGAACCTTCTCCGAATACCTTCTCCTTCAATTCCCCCTATGGCGCCTGTCCTGCTTGCAAAGGCATCGGTTTGCAACATTCGATTGACTTGGATGCAGTGGTTCCTGATCAAAGGTTGTCAATCGCAGAAGGGGCCATCCTTCCATTGGGAGAGAACAAAGATTCCTATTACAACAAGATGGTGGAGCAGTTGTCAAAGAAACACCGCTTCAGCCTCAAGGTCCCTTTCAGGGAACTTCCCCAAACGGCAAAGAACTGGGTTTTGTTTGGGAACCCGAATGGTTTGCAGGAAGAGGATGACGCACCAGCTGCTGATGATTTTCCTGGAGTGGCCTCCATGGTCATGAGATGGTTTACTGACAGTTCCAGTGATGCAGTAAGGGAATGGGCAGAAAAATACATGATGCTGAAACCCTGCACGGAATGCAGTGGTACAAGATTGAAACAGGAAAGCCTTTGGTTCAAGATAGCGGACAAGCATATTGCGGAGTTGTCTGACATGAACCTCGGCAAATTGCAGGAATGGTTCAAGGAACTTGAATCCAGGCTGGACAAAAAACAACAGGCCATCGCCAAAGACATCCTCAAAGAGATCAGGGCGAGGCTTGGATTCTTGTTGGATGTTGGGTTGACCTATTTGTCGCTTAGCAGACCTACCCGCACCCTCAGTGGAGGAGAATCGCAGCGCATCCGACTGGCAACCCAGATAGGTTCTCAGTTGCAAGGCATTACTTATATCCTGGATGAGCCTTCTATCGGCTTGCACCAGCGTGACAACCAGCAATTGATCGGAGCACTGCAAAATTTGCGGGATATTGGCAACAGTGTATTGGTGGTGGAGCATGACAAGGACATCATGATGGCGGCTGATCACCTGATCGATGTGGGTCCCAAAGCCGGCATCCATGGGGGCAGGATCGTCTCGCAGGGAACACCTGCAGAGGTTTGTGCCTCATCTTCTGATACCGCCAGTTATCTCAACAACAAAAAAAGAATTGAAGTTCCAAAAGAAAGGAGAAAGGGGAATGGGAACCATGTTTCCCTCAAAGGGGCTGTGGGCAATAACCTCAAGGGAGTAGATATTGA
>RFVQ01000181.1 GCA_009922495.1 Chitinophagia bacterium | reverse complement strand
CAACCCAATGCCATGCCCTGTGCGATGGGGCAGTCCGGGCAATCCGTAGTTCTTCATGAAACCTGCTTCTTCAATCACTTTCCTCGCTGCTGCATCCACGGAATCGCAGGTAGCACCGATCTTGGCTGCAGCAAAGGCTGCGTCTTGTACCCGCTTCTCGAGATTCCAGACCTGTATCATTTTGGGAGTGGGCTTGCCCACGACAATCGTACGTGTGATATCAGATGCATAACCTTCGCAGCTGGTTCCTCCATCCACCATCACGATATCTCCTTCCTTGATGGTCTGCGGAGTGATGCTGCCATGTGGCAATGCTGAATATTTTCCTACCTGCACGGAAGCGCCACCGCTGAATCCCAATTTTCTGAAAGCAGCGGAGAGGTTGGCGCTGAAAGCAGATTGCGACATACCCGGTTGGATGGTGGCAAAGGCTGCCTTGTAGGCTTCAATGGTCACATCACTGGCCCTTTGCATCAAGGCGATCTCAGCTGCCGTTTTGTACATGCGGCATCCTGCTGTTATGGGTGTGGCATCCACGATCTCAAATCCTGATGCTGCTTTTCTGACGCCATCTGCAATGAAGAAACGAACCCGCTCTTCCATGCCGATGCGGCGGTGCTTGACGCCCCTGTCTTTCACAATGCCCAGGATCAGCTCATAGGGACTCTCATGTTCTTCCCAGCAACGCAGTTCATCGCCAAAAGCAGTGTTGATCAGCTCTTTGGCGCGATCGTCTTCGAACTTGGGGCAAACATAGGCGATCGCTCCTTTTGCCGGAATGACCAGTCCAAAAGTGCGTTCACTTTGTCCCCAGCGCATGCCGGTGAAATAGAAGCAGGAAACAGTGCCTTCCATGAAGATGGCGTCGATCTTCTGTTCTGCCATCAGTTGCTGTGCCTTGGCAATGCGTTGCTTGCGTTCTTCAATGCTGATCGGTACAATGCCATCCGTCATGGGCTGCAGTCTTTCAATGGAAGAAGGCAGGTCATTTGCTGATGTTGCATTGAAAGACGACAAAGCCAGTGCGCCTGATGTCAAAGAGGCAGCACCCAAAAAATTTCTTCTGCTGAATTGGTTTCCCATGTTGTGGTATTTATAACGAGATTATTTTTTCACGGATGGATATTCAATACCCAATTGCTCAAGGTAGGTTGAATATTTGGCCGGATCATAATAGAATTTTTTCAACTGATCACGGTACTGGTCCATGATGCCCTTGTTCAGGTGAATGGCAGGAGGATCTTTCTCTGTGATGAAAGGCTTGTATTGAACATCCTTGGTCTGCACTTCCTTGAAATATTTTTTGGCTTCAGTTAGGATAGCCGGATTGGTGAAGCAATCCAGCAAGGTCATGGCCGTGGCCTTGGCGCCGGCCAGCGATCCCTTGTGGGCGATGGGTGTGGCCATGGCGATGGCATCCGCCCAATGATGTCCTTTGGTGCCGGGAATATTGGCAGGATAGCGAAGCACAATGGTGGGAACATTCCAGGATATGTCAGCGATATCATCCGATCCACCACCCCAGGAAAAAGCCACTGATCCTTTGATGCTATCGGGCTTGGTTCGCAATCCATCGATGGGCTTGCCTTGGTTGTCTTTTTTGGGTGCTTCCACCAACTGCTGCACAGCACGGGCCATGGCCTGATCCTTTTCATCCCATGCCGGCATGCCCACTTTTTGGATGTTCGCAAACATCGCTTCTGCGAGCGGTTTGTTGAAATGTCCAGGCCATGCGGTTCCCAGGATCTGATGCGAAACGGTGGTATTCGTCATCATCGCAGCACCTTTGGCAATCTGGATACCGGATTCATAATTGGCCTTGATGTCCTCATAGGTCCGCTCCCTGAAATAATACCAAACACTGGCCTTGGAAGGAACCACGTTCGGCTGATCACCACCGTCCACCACTACATAGTGAGAACGATTGGTGGGCTTGAGGTGTTCTCTTTTGTAATTCCATCCCACATTCATCAACTCCACTGCATCCAGCGCACTCTTCCCACGCCAGGGGGCTCCTGCCGCATGGGCCGCATCGCCCTCAAAATCAAATCGCACACTCACCAATCCATTGCCGCCGTTGTCTCCATAATCACTCGTGAAATCTCCACTCACATGCGTGAAGATGCAGGCATCCACATTCTTGAAATATCCGTCGCGAATGTACCAGGCCTTGGTGCCCACCAGTTCTTCGGCAACACCGGGCCATATCAACAGCGTACCGGGAATTTTTTCTTTTTCCATCATCTGCTTCATGGCAATGGCGGCATAAATGATCACCGCTTGTCCGGAATTGTGCCCCTCACCATGTCCGGGAGCGCCTTCCACGATCGGAGCCTTGTAGGCCACTCCTGGTTTTTGGGATGCCTTGGGGATGCAATCAATATCCGATCCCAAGGCAATCACGGGGGAACCATTGCCCCACTTGGCCATCCAGGCAGTGGGTACTCCCGAAATGCCGGTTTCGATCGTAAACCCATTTTTGCGCAGCACGTTGGTGAGGAAGGTGGAAGTTTCGGTTTCCTGAAATCCCAGTTCTGAATAACTGAAGATCTGGTCTACCATCACCTGAATATCCTTGCCGTATTTCCCAACGGATTCCACCAATTGTGATTTCATGGCAGCAAGGTCTTTTTCAGCATATTTTTTCTGTGCAACCGCTTGCAGGCCTATGCAGGCAAACAGGATCATGAGAATATTGCGCATGTTGTCGATTTAGGTTTTCAAATTAACGAATTAAGCGATATCGGAGGACGATCCCCTTCAACTGTTTACCTTTGTCCCGCATGGAAATGTTGAAAGCAACCCATATCAGCCGGGAAGAAGATGGAAGAACAGTTCTAGGGGAGATCGACCTGTGCATCCATCCACACCAACGGGTTGCCCTGATGGGTGAAACAGGATCCGGGAAAAGTACCCTCATGAAGATCATGGCAGGACTCACCCAGCCAACTTCGGGAAATGTTTATTTTGAAGGAAAGCGGATTGAAGGTCCGGAGGAAGTCTTGATACCCGGTCATCCACAAATCGGATACCTGTCTCAGCATTTTGAACTCCGCAACAATTATTTCGTCTTCGAACTCCTGGAGATGGCCAGCAAAATGGGGAGCCGGGAGATGGAAAATATCTTCAGCATTTGCAGGATCGATCATTTGCTGAAAAGAAAGACCAATGCCCTCTCCGGTGGCGAGAGACAGCGCATCGCATTGGCGAGATTGTTGGTGGGGAAACCCAAGCTTTTGCTGTTGGACGAACCCTTCACCAACCTGGATTTACACAACAACAAGATCATCAATGAAGTGATCAGAACCGTGAGCCATCAACTGGGCATCACCTGTGTGCTGGTCTCACATGATCCGGCTGAAGTATTGTCCTGGGCCGAGACCATCTGTGTCATGCAATATGGCAAAATCATTCAGCAGGCAGATCCCATCACTATTTATCAGCATCCTGTGAATGCCTATGCTGCAGGATTGCTGGGTGCATACAATGAATTCAGCACCACTGAAAAAGAGATTGCAGCAACACTGAAAGTCCCCAACAACCGAAAGTTCATTCGTCCTGAAGAATTTTCCTTATCCAAAGCACCACTCTACAGGGCAGAAGGCAAGATTCTGGAACGCAAGTATTATGGGTCTCATTATGCACTGGACATGATGGTTGCCGGAAAAAGAATCCTGGTACACCATCATGATGGAAGATACCAAGTAGGGGATGTGGTCTTCATTGCCTTCGATCAGCAATGATCAATCGGCATTGTTGTCTCACTGAAAATTCGATCAATATTTCAGCATTACTTTCTTTCCGGTCCGCGCTGCCTGGTAGATGGCATCTACAATGACCATGTCTTTCCAACCTTCCACACCATCCACAGGTACGATGGGTTGTTTGCCATCCAGGATGATGGCAGCAAACTCATCCATCTGAACGGTCTGGTGCGTGACATGGGGATGGGTGAGCTCACCTTTGTTGGTTTTGCCTTTGATGGGACCATAACCAGTGGAAGGCATCAGTTCTGCGTAGCCTTTTGTGCCATCCAAAAAAAATCGATCCAGGTTGTTGAGGGAATATGTGGAGAGACA
>RFVQ01000019.1 GCA_009922495.1 Chitinophagia bacterium | reverse complement strand
AAATGTTCCTTCCTTGTCAGATAAAATACCGGCATAATCAAATTGGGTGGCAAAGTTAAGGAGGGATGAGCATACGGGCAAGGCTTTGATTTGGCAGGATTTGCAGAACTTTGTCAAATGAATGTCCTGATCATCGCTGCAACCGCTATGGAATTGACCCCTTTTGCATTTTCCGAAGAAAGGGAAAAGGGGATTGTGCTGGAGACGATGGTTACTGGTGTTGGGCTGCTGTCCTCGGCATTGTCCCTTGGCAAAAGAATGCAAACCCATCCACCATCTCTGGTCATTCAGGCAGGGATTGCAGGAGCATTTAACCGCAAACTGGCATTGGGACAAGCAGTAGTAGTGGCATCCGATACCATTGGTGATATGGGCGTGGAGGAAGACGGAGCATTCAAAACAGTTTTTGAAATGGGACTGGCGGATCCCGAACGCTTCCCTTTCAGCGGAGGAAGATTGATCAATCCTTACCATGATTTGATCAACCAAACCGGCTTGACCAAGGTCCATGGCATCAGCATCAATGAAATCAGTACTTCTCCGAACAGGATTCATTTTTACAAAGATCAACTGGGCGGAGACATAGAATCCATGGAAGGCGCAGCCCTTCACATGGTTTGCCTTGAAAACAAGATTCCCTTTTTGCAGATAAGGGGTATCTCCAACTGGATAGGTGAAAGAGACAAATCCAAATGGAAAATTGCGGAGGCGTCTGAAGCGGTAGCGGATGTTGTAAGAAGATTGATCATTCACCTGAATCCAAAAGCATGAAACTGACGATTGGTCTTTCACCTTGCCCCAATGACACCTTTATCTTCGACGCCATGCTCAACGGCAAGATCGATACGGAAGGTCTTGCATTTGAATACCGGCTCGAAGATGTGGAAACCTTGAACAGGATGGCCCTTCAGGGGGAATTGGACATCAGCAAAGTCAGTTATGGAGGTGTGTCCAAAATGCTGCAGCATTACAAGATCCTGAATGCCGGTGGAGCCCTCGGGAAAGGTGTGGGTCCTCTGCTGGTCTCTAAAAAACATGAATCACTCGATACATTTGATCCGGGAGTTACATCAGTTATCCTTCCCGGTAAATACACTACTGCCCACTTGCTTTTTTCACTCTCCTTTCCTGAGACAAAGGAAAAGATTTTCCTGCCTTTTCATGAAATTGAAAATGCGGTGCTGAACCATCAGGCAGATGCCGGTGTGATCATCCATGAAAACCGTTTCACTTATCAGGAAAGAGGCTTGTTCAAACTGGCAGACCTGGGGGAACTATGGGAAAAAGAGACAGGCTTACCCATTCCGCTGGGTGGCATTTTGGCCCGGAGAAAATTCTCCCTTTCGCTCTTACAAAAGATTGATCGCGTCATCAAGAGGAGCCTGGAATTCGCCTTCCAGCATGCGAATACTTTACCGCCTTTTGTGAAGGAAAACGCACAGGAAATGGAGGAAGCGGTGATGCGCCAGCACATCGACCTCTATGTGAATCATTTTTCCCTTCATCTAGGAGCAGATGGGCGAGCCGCCATTTGGAAACTGCTGGAAACTTCCGTTGCCGTGCACCCGGAACCCTTTGGCTGGAATTTTGAAGTATTTGTCGACTGACCCTAGAAGAGTCCGTATAACTCTGCATCGATCTTGGCGATGATATCCCCAAGGGCTTCCTCGTTTTCTGCAAACTTGTTGTTGTCAACATTGATCACCAACAAGGGACCTTCTTTGTATCCTTCGATCCATTTGTTGTAGTATTCATTGAGCCTTTTCAGGTAGTCGAGACGAATGTTCTCTTCATATTCCCTGCCCCGCTTTTGGATTTGTCCTACCAGTGTAGGAACGGAAGCCTGCAGATAGATCATGAGATCTGGTGGCTTGACCATCTGACGCAGGTTCTGGAAAAAATCAAAGTAATTGTCAAAGTCTCGCTTGCTCATCAATCCCATTTCATGAAGGTTGGGAGCGAAAATATAAGCATCTTCATAGATGGTCCTGTCCTGTATGACCGTTTCGGTGCCCTTGCTGATCTCGATCAGCTGATTCAGCCTGCTGTTCAAGAAATAAATCTGAAGGTTGAAGCTCCAGCGGGGCATGTCTTCATAAAAATCAAACAAGTATGGATTCTGGTCGACGTCCTCAAACTGAGGTATCCAGCGATAATGCTTGCTCAACAATTCGGTAAGGGTTGTTTTTCCTGCGCCGATATTTCCGGCGATGGCTACATGTTTTGGTTTTCTTGCTTTGGCCATAGTATTCTGTTTCCGCCTTCAAACGGATGTGGCGTTCAAAGTACACATTCATTTTCAATATACCAAACCCATGGCCTGGCGAACTTTCTCCATGGTGGCCCTGGCACTTTCCCTGGCTTTGTCGGCCCCGGCCTCCATGACCTGTGTCAGGTATTTTTTATCGTTGCGGATGGCTTCGGCCTTTTCCCTGATGGGGGAAATAAAAGATACCATATCCTCTGCCAACTGCTTTTTCATGTCTCCATAGCGGATCTGGCATTTGACATATGCCTCTTCATAGAACTGAATAGCGTCAGGCTTGCTGACCAGGCTCATCAGTTGGAAAATGTTTTGGATATAGTCAGGCTTGGGGGTATTGGGTTCAGTGGGCCCCGCATCGGTCTTTGCTTTCATGACCTTTTTCCGGATCATTTCGTCGTCATCTGCCAAATAAAGCGTAGCCATCTGGTTCTCACTCTTGCTCATCTTGCCCGCGCCATCCAGGCTGGGTACTTTCACGAGGTCTTCCCCAAAATTATAGGCCATGGGTTCAGGGAAAACTTCTCCATATCGATGGTTGAATCTTTTCACGAAGTTCCTTGACATCTCCAGGTGCTGCTCTTGGTCCTTACCCACTGGCACCCATGTGGCACGGTGCAAAATAATATCAGCAGCCTGTAACACCGGATAGGTAAGCAATCCGGCATTGATGTTATCCGGCTGCAACCTTGCTTTGTCTTTGAAGGTGGTGGTCTTTTCCAGTTCGCCCAGATAGGCCAACATGTTCAGGTACAAATAAAGCTCCGCGGTTTCTTTGATATGGCTCTGACAATAAAGGGCTGCCTTTTCAGGATCAATGCCTGAAGCAATATTTTCTGCCAAGACCCTGTGCACGTTTTCCTTCAGTTCACGGGTATCCGGATGGGTGGTCAGCGCATGAAGATCTGCTACCATGAAGAAACAAGTATATTCTTCCTGGAGCTTTACATAATTGCGCATGGCACCAAAATAATTTCCCAAGTGCAGGAATCCGGTAGGCCGAATTCCACTCATGACGATCGCTTTTTCACTCATGCTGCAAATATAAGGATTGATCAGAAGGCGGGCAGAGAACCCTTCAAGGGGCTGCATGCCCACTCATCAAAAAAAAGAGAAGAAGCTTGGAGAATGGCTAAATTTGCCAAAATGGAACTGAACAAGGAAATAACCCAAAAGATTGCTGACCTGGCGCGACTGGAATTTGATGAACAGGAGCTGTCATCCATTCAAAAGGAGCTGGAACAAATGATCGGTTTTGTTGAAAAACTGAATGAAATTGATACCAAGGGGATAGCCCCATTGACGCATATCACTGCTGAGGACAACCGCCTCAGAGAGGATGAGATCAAAGGATCAGTTGACAATGCCACCGCCCTATTGAATGCCCCCTCGCATGAAGGGCCTTTTTTTACAGTACCGAAAGTGATCAATAAAAATTAACGCAATGGATGCTGTTATACACCTGGAAGAGATCAGGAAAAGTTATTTCATGGGGAAGCAGGAGCTCCAGGTACTCAAGGGTATCACACTGGACATAGAAAGAAATGAATATGTAGCCCTGATGGGACCATCCGGTTCAGGAAAAAGTACCCTGATGAACATCTTGGGCTGCCTGGACTCCCCTACATCAGGGAAATACGTCTTGAATGGGCATGACGTGAGCACCATGGCAGACAATGACCTGGCAGATATCAGAAACAAAGAGATCGGTTTCGTTTTCCAACAATTCAATCTGTTGCCCAGGCTAACGGCCCTGGAAAATGTAGCCCTTCCATTGGTATACGCCGGACTTTCCAAAAAAGTCAGGAATGAAATGGCCATGGAAGTATTGCGCAAAGTTGACCTTACCGATAGAAGCCACCACAAACCGAATGAATTATCAGGGGGACAATGCCAGCGTGTTGCGATCGCAAGGGCTCTGGTGAACAATCCCTCACTCATCCTGGCCGATGAGCCCACCGGAAACCTGGATACCAAAACTTCCTATGAGATCATGAACATCTTTTCCAAGATCCATGAGGATGGCAATACGGTGGTGCTGGTAACGCATGAGGAGGATATTTCCAACTATGCCAAAAGAGTGATCCGCCTCCGAGATGGTTTACTGGAAAGTGATCGCAGAAAAGAAATGGCCAGCGCTGTATAAAAAAACCTTGGTTTTTGGCGAACAATTGCTCGATTGCTTTATTATTGAGTAAAGCATTCGTGGAAAATGGCAATGAAAATTTATACCAAGACAGGTGACAATGGCACCACCTCTTTGATCGGTGGCACCAAGGTGTTAAAATCCAATGAAAGAATTGAGGCGTACGGCACCATAGATGAACTGAACGCATACATCGGTCTTTGCAGAGACCTTGTTTCAGATGAATCCAGTCGCAGCATGCTCAAAGAGATTCAAGACAGGCTCTTTACCATAGGAGCAGCACTGGCTTGTGATCCCGACAAGGAAACCAAAATGAAAATCCCTGACTTGCACCAGGCAGATGTGGATATCCTGGAAAAAGAAATGGACAGAATGGATGAGCAACTGGAACCCTTGCAAAAATTCATCTTGCCAGGCGGACATCCCACGGTATCCCATATTCATGTTGCCCGTTGCGTTTGCAGGAGAACCGAAAGGCTCGTTGTGAATCTGCTGATCAGAGAGGAGGATCATGAAAACCTGATCATCCAATACATGAACAGGCTAAGCGATTATCTCTTTATTTTGGGCAGGTATGTTGCCAAAAAACTGGATGTAGAAGAAACCAGTTGGGATCCCAGGGTCTAAGCTTGTTCCTTTTCCCAATGCCCATCCTTTAACCTAAGGATCCTGTCGCTCATTCCCGCCAGTTCCTCGTTGTGGGTTACGATTACAAAGGTCTGCTGCATTTCATCTCTCAGCTGCAAAAACAACTTATGCAGTTCATTGGCATTCGTTGAATCAAGGTTCCCGGTAGGTTCATCGGCAAAAATAATAGCAGGGCCATTGATCAAAGCCCTTGCCACGGCAACACGTTGTTGTTCTCCCCCAGACATTTCAGCCGGACGATGGGATGCCCTGTTGAGTATCCCCAGTCTATCGAGCAGTTCATTGGCTTTTTTTTCCAATGCAGCCCCTGACTGGCCGGCGATCCATCCCGGCATGCAAACATTTTCCAATGCACTGAACTCCGGCAAAAGATGGTGGAACTGGAAAACGAAGCCTGCATTTCTATTTCTGTATTCGGCCAATTGCTTTCCCTTGAGTTGGTCCACCCGCAGGTCATTGAAAAAGATCTCTCCCTTGTCAGCCTTGTCCAACGTGCCCAAAATATGCAGCAAGGTTGTCTTACCAGCACCTGATGAGCCAACTATACTGAGGATCTCCCCCTTTTGGATGGTGATATCAACCCCCTTCAAAACATGGAGTTCTCCATAATATTTTTCAATTCCCCTGGCAGTCAGCATCTTTCAAAATTAATGAAGAAGAAAATGCCCCATCCGTTTATTTTATCGCAATTCTGTTGATATCTGTGATTGGGGAATCAGTAATTTACCATTACATTTGCCGAAAATCAAAAAACCGGTACTATGTTCTGGACACTTGAACTGGCATCTTATCTTGAAGACGCACCATGGCCCGCAACAAAAGACGAGTTGATCGACTATTGTATCAGAAGCGGAGCCCCCATCGAAGTAATCGAGAATCTCCAGGAGCTGGAAGATGAAGGAGACATCTACGAAGGGATCGACGATATATGGCCGGATTATCCCAGCCAGGAAGACTTTTTCTTCAACGAAGACGAATATTAAAGAAGACGAATATTAAAATAGCACTCGCATAAAAAAACCACCTTTCGGTGGTTTTTTCTTTTAGTATCAAAAGGTAAGCTTGAAATACAACATCAACAGTGAAAGTACCATGATGATACTGTTCGCCAGGATCATCGCTTTGTCTTTTCCCGTGATCCCGTAGATCAACCAAATCGTAACATTCAGCAGAAGGATCAGGATCATCCAAATGGACAGATCCCCTACAGACCGGGTTTCCCAGGCCTTGTAAACCTGAGGCACAAAAGTAAGCGAACCGGTAACCACACCTATGTATCCAAGATAATCACGCCATTTCATGTTGGGACTTTTAAAGCTTACTTTTCCATTTGCTCAATGACCGCGTTGGTAACACCGGTAAAAGAGAATCCTCCATCATGGAAAAGATTCTGCATGGTCACCATTTTGGTGAGATCTGAGAACAAGCTTACACAGTAGTTGGCACAATCATCTCCGGAGGCATTTCCCAAGGGACTCATCTTTTCTGCATAGGTCACAAATCCATCAAAGCCTTTAACACCTGAACCAGCTGTTGTGCGGGTAGGGGACTGTGAAACGGTATTGATTCTCACCTTCTTTTTAACACCGTAATGATAGCCAAAACTTCTGGTTACGCTTTCCAGCAATGCTTTGGCATCTGCCATTTCATTGTAATCAGGGAAAACACGCTGGGCTGCAATATAGGTGAGCGCGACTACACTGCCGCCTTCGTTGATGGCATCTAGTTCCCATGCAGTGCGCAACACACGGTGCAGCGACATGGCAGAGATATCAAGTGTCTTCTGGTTGAAGCCGTAATCGATTTCTGTATAATGCTTGTTCTTGCGGACATTGAGGCTCATGCCGATGGAGTGAAGAATGAAATCAATGCCACCTCCAAAATGTTTCATGCTTTCCGTGAAGAGGTTCTTCAGGTCATCCATGTTCACGACATCTGCTCCAATCACTGGGGCATTGACCGCTTCAGCCAGCTTGTTGATTTCTCCCATTCTCAGGGCAACAGGAGCATTTGACAAAACCAGTTCGGCACCCTGTGCGTGACAGGCCAGTGCAGTTTTCCAGGCAATGGATTTTTCATCAAGTGCACCGAAGATGATGCCTTTCTTTCCTTTGAGCAGTTGGTTGGACATGGGCAGTTTGTTTAGGGGGCAAAGATAACGAATTAGCCTTTCTTCATCATTTCTCTTGCTGAGGCCATCACAGCCTCGCTGGGATTTTCTCCCGCAAGCATTTGTGCAATGGCCTGAACCCTTTCTTCTTGGGAAAGCATCCTGATGCCCGTATTGATCTGGCCATTCTCTTCTTTTTTGTAAACAAATAGATGTTGTTCGGCTTTGGCTGCAATCTGGGGCTGATGGGTGATGGCGATGAGCTGATGGTTGGCAGAAAGTTCTTCCATGAGCATGCCAACCTGCTTGGCGGCTTCTCCACTGATACCACTATCGATCTCATCAAAGATCAATGTTGGCATTTCCATGGAGTCTGCTACCAATGATTTCAGCACCAGCATGAGTCGGCTTAGTTCACCCCCACTGGCCACCTTCTGCAATGACTCAAATTGTCCGCTTTTATTGGCATCAAAGAGAAATTCAACCAGATCGATGCCGGAGGCAGAAAGTTCCACCGGCTTTAATGCGATCTTCAAGGCAGCATTGGGCATTCCCACACGCTTTAACAACAACTGGGTGTTCTCTTCCAATTGGGGAATTTCGGCCTGTCTGCTTTTTCTCAAATCGCCAGCAAGTTTTTCAGCCATTTTTTGAAAACGGTCCAGGTCCTTTTCCAATCCCTCTAATGCATGACTGGATTTTTCAAATACAGATAGTTCTTCCTCCAGGATGGATCTCTTTTCGACCAGTTCATTGAGGTCAGACAGTCCGTGTTTTTTGGCGAGACGCTGTGCGGTGGAGATTCGATCGTTGAACGCATCCATTTTTTTGTCGTCCACCGAGATCTTTTCAAATAAGCTTTGCAGATCCCCCGCAATATCCTTCAATTCAACATGGACAGCGTTCATCCTCTCCGCAAGGGGTGTGATGGCATTGTGATAGGATTGCAATCCCTGCAATTGAGCAACCATGCTGCGCAGGGCAGACAGCATAGGCTGTTCTCCCTCGCTCAAACCCAATCCTATTTTTGCAATGCCCGTTCTGACCTGGTCGGCATGTGTCAGCATGTTCAACTCTTCCTCGATCTCCTTTCCTTCTCCCGTTCTCCAATTCAACTCGTCGAGCTCCTTTAGCAAAAAAAGTTTGTACTCACGCTCCTGTTCTGCTTTTTGGAGCGACTCCTTAATGGTAGCAATTTTTCTGGCAGTAGTACGATACTCTCCAAAAACACGGGAATAGTCTGACATCAATGCACTGGCTCCTGAACGTATGTCCAACAAGTCTTGCTGGAATGCCTGGCTTCCCAATGCAAGGGTATCAAACTGCTGATGCAGGTCAACCAGTTTTTCTGCAATTTTGGCAAGAATGGACAAGGATACCGGCGTGTCGTTCACAAAAGACCTCGACTTGCCATTGACCTGTATCTCCCTTCGCAAAATGATCTCTTCCTCCTTTTCCAGCTCATTTTCTTCCAATATTGCATCCAGCCCTGTGCCAGCCTTGTGCTCAAATACTGCCTCAATGACGGTCTTGCTGTCCTTGCTCCTCATGGCAGCGGCATCGGCGCGGTCCCCCAGTGCCAATCCCAATGCACCCATCAAAATACTCTTGCCTGCACCTGTTTCACCAGTGATGATGACCATGCCATCGGAGAATGTTATATCCAACTCACGGATGATGGCATAATTCTGTATGAGGAGCTTTTTAAGCATGCCCAAAAGTAGATTTTTTTTAAATGCATTACCTTGCCAACCTAAACGGAAAAACATGTCACCCCTTCTGCTTTTTTCCTTCGTTCTGGCGTATTTTCTCCTTTTGTTGGGTGTTGCGTTTTACACATCCAGAAATGCTACCAACGAGTCTTTCTTCATCGGCAACCGAAATTCCAATTGGCTGCTGGTCGCTTTTGGCATGATCGGCACCTCCCTTTCGGGTGTCACTTTTGTTTCAGTTCCCGGAACGGTTGGCAATATTGGCCCCAATGGCTTCAATGGATTTGCCTATTTCCAGGTGATCATCGGATACATATTCGGTTATGTTGTGATCGCACAGGTATTGATACCGCTGTATTACAAGCTCAACCTGACATCGATCTATCATTATCTTGACCAGCGATTTGGAACAGAGAGCTATAAAACCGGGGCATTGTTTTTCATCATCTCCAGAACCTTTGGTGCAACAGCAAGACTCTACCTGGTGATCAATGTGTTGCAAATTTTCATACTGGACCAAATGGGTGTTCCCTTTGTGTTCACCACTGCCCTTATCCTGTTGATGATCCTGCTCTATACCTTCAAAGGTGGCGTTAAAACCATTGTCTATACAGATACCCTGCAGACCAGTTTCATGCTGATCGGGTTGATCATTTGCTTGTTTTTCATCCTCAACAATCTCCATCTTTCGCTGTCAGATGCGCTGACAATGATGGAAGACAAGGGATTCACCCGCATCTTTGATACAAACCCCCAGAACAAAAGCTTTTTCCTCAAAAATATCATTGGAGGTGCTGTGATTGCGATTGCAATGACCGGACTCGATCAGGAGATGATGCAAAAAAACATCAGTGTCAGAACGGTGGGTGATTCACAAAAAAACATCTACACTTTTACTGTCATCCTGGTGGTGGTAAACCTTCTCTTCCTGGTGCTGGGGGGCATGCTGTATATCTATCTGCTCAACAAAGGAGCCATCTATGATGGCAAACAATTCTTGCTGGATGGCAAGAATGTGATCGGAGACGATCTTTTTCCTACCATCGCCCTTTTTCACCTGCCTTCAGCAATCAGCATCATTTTCATCATCGCGCTTATCTCCGCCCTCTTCCCCAGTGCAGATGGTGCCTTAACCGCACTTACCTCTTCCTTTTGCATTGATATTCTGGGCATCCAGAGAAACAAGGAGATGAACGAAGAAAAACAGAAAAAAACACGCATTGCCGTTCATTTGAGTTTTGCACTCATCTTTCTGGTGTGCATCATTTTCTTCAAATGGCTCAATGAGAAATCTATCATCAACATCATTCTGGACCTGGCAGGATATACCTACGGACCCTTGCTCGGATTATTTTTCTTTGGCATCCTGACAAAGCGAACATTAAGACAGGGTTATGGGGTTACGGTCATCTGTCTGATCGCACCCGCGATATGCTATGTTTTGGGAAAAAATGCAGCAACCTGGTTCAATGGATACCAGATCGGCTTTGAAATGTTGTTGATCAATGGGTTGTTGACATTTGCCGGACTCTACCTTTTCTCCAGAAGACCTGCCTGATTTTGGCAATTCCACAACAGTTGTCTGTTGCCACCTCGGATTCGATGGTGTAAATTTGCGGAATGGAGATTGTACTTCCTTCAGCCCAGGAGTATGCACTGCAAAACAGTGAGCAACAGGATGACCTGCTGAGGGAGCTCCATGAACATACGCTGTCTCACCATCCGGAAGCCCATATGATCAGCGGCCCCCTGCAGGGACAACTGCTCACCATGATCAGCCAGATGATCCGACCCAAACGCATTTTGGAAATCGGCACTTTCACGGGATACAGTGCCCTCTGCCTGGCGAAAGGCCTGGCCGAGGATGGCATGCTGCATACCATTGAAAAAAGAGAAGCGGATGCAGCCACAGCCAACCTGTTTTTCAAGAAAAGTGATTTTGCCAATAAGATCACCCTCCATATTGGGAATGCACTGGAGGTGATTTCAAACCTTGAGGAATCATGGGACCTGGTTTTTGTGGATGCAGATAAAACCGGTTATACAACCTATTACGAATATCTAATTGACAGGGTCCATCCAAATTGCTGGCTGCTCTTTGACAATGTTTTTTTTCATGGCGATGTATTGAAAGAAAACATCCAAGGCAAAAACGGAAAAGCCATTCACGAGTTCAATCAGCATGTATCATCAGATCATCGTGTTGAAAAGCTCATGCTGACCGTTCGGGATGGATTGACTTTGGTCAGAAAAAAATAAGGAAATGAAGAGAGAAAGAAAAACAAGGATCATTGCATTTTTTATTTTGATGTTTCAGTATGGGACTGCCCTTCAAGCACAGGAGCTACCGAATGAAAACATCCTGCGGTACATCGAAACCTATGCTCCATTGGCCCTAAAGGAAATGAACAGAACAGGGGTTCCTGCAGCCATCAAACTGGCACAGGGGATTTTGGAAACCAATGCGGGACAAAGTGAGCTGGTGGGTAAATCCAACAATCATTTTGGGATCAAGTGCAAGTCGACCTGGACAGGAGACAAAGTATACCATGATGATGACGAAGCAGGCGAATGCTTCAGAAAATATGAAAGTGCTGAAGCATCTTACCTGGACCACTCCAATTACCTCAAATCACAACCGCGTTATGCTTTCTTGTTCGAATACGAATCCGATGATTATGCAGCATGGGCATGGGGTTTGAAAAAAGCAGGCTATGCCACCAATCCGATCTATGCACAGAGCCTGATCAAATACATTGAAACCTACAGGCTGACAGACCTGCATGAATATTTGGACGAGGATGAAGAAGAACTCGATCTGAGTGAATATTTTGAATCGTTGAAAAATCCCAGCGCGCTCCCCCCTCTTACCAGGGCGAACAATGGTCCGCGTGAAGAAACATCCATGGAAGATCGGGATGCAGAGAAAAAAGGAACTTCCCTTTCAAGTATTTTCAGGCATTCAAAAAAAACAAAATCAAAGAAACCGAAGATCTATGTCGTGAAAAAGGGAGACTCCCTCTACAGTATCGCCAAAAAATACAAAACCACGGTCGAGGCACTCAAAAAGAGCAACAAATTGAAAAAGGATGCGCTTCAACCAGGACAAAAAATCAAGATCAAAAAATGAAACACCAGGTACTCGATAAAACTTTTGTACCCTATCTTACTCCCGCTGAAATTGAGGCCGCCATCAAACGAATGGGCGCTGACATCAGCCGGGACTATGCAGGGAAAGATCCACTTTTCATCGCCATCCTCAATGGTTCTTTCATGTTCGCTTCAGACCTCTTCAAGGAGATCAGCATCCCTGCAGAAATCAGTTTTATCAAACTGGCTTCCTACAAGGGAACAGAATCCACGGGGAATGTAGTGACGGCGATCGGATTGGAAAGAGATTTGTTCCAAAGGGAAGTGATCATCATTGAGGATATCGTGGATACAGGAAAAACTTTATCTGCGTTCTTACCCCAACTCCTACACCAGCAACCTGCATCGTTGAAAATCTGCTCACTCCTGCACAAAAAAGAGGCCACAACACACCCCGTTGCCATTGATTACCTGGGCTTTGAGATACCCAATTTATTTGTAGTAGGCTATGGACTTGATTACAATGGCTTTGGCAGAAACCTGAACCAGATCATGCAGATCGAAGCCTGATCATCCAAACATTTCTTTGACCTTGGCAAAGAATCCTTTCTCGGATTTTTCCGGATTGGGAGCAAAGTTTTTGGAATCCTTCAGCTTTTCAATCATCGACTTTTCTTCAGCCGTAAGCTCCTGAGGCGTCCATACATTCACATGGATCAGCTGGTCTCCTTTCTCATAAGAGTTGATGGCAGGGAATCCTTTACCCTTTAACCTGAAGATCTTTCCGGGCTGTGTTCCTTGCGGAATCTTGATCTTGGCCCTGCCGTCGATCGTGGGCACTTCAATATTGGCACCAAAAACGGCATCCGGGAAGCTGATGTGGAGATCATAAATAACATTGAGGTTGTCACGCTGAAGCTCTGCGTGGGCTTCCTCTTCTATTAACACAATAAGATCGCCATTGGATCCACCCCGCTCACCGGCATTGCCTTTTCCACTGAGGCTGAGTTGCATGCCATCCTGCACACCGGCTGGAATATCAATGGAAACCGTTTCCTCGGCATAGACCCTTCCCTCACCCTTGCAGGACCCGCATTTGCTGGTGATGGTGGAGCCTTCCCCATTGCAAGTAGGACAAGTACCAACTGTCTGCATTTGTCCCAAAAATGTATTGGTCACTTTTCTTACCTGTCCGCTTCCGTTACAAGTTCCGCAGGTCTGAACCGCATTCTTGTCTTTTGCACCGGAACCACTGCAGGTGGAACAAGGCGTATATTTTTTTACTTTGACTGTTTTGCTGGCCCCTTTGGCAATCTCCTCATAGTTCATTTTGAGTTTGATGCGGAGATTGCTTCCGCGGGTACCACGGGCCCTTCCACCGCCTCCACCTCTTTGTCTACCCCCTCCAAAAAAACTACCGAAAATATCATCTCCGAAAATATCTCCAAAATTGCTGAAGATATCATCCATGTTCATGCCTTGTCCTCCGCCAAAGCCCCTGTTCCCGTTTACGCCGGCATGGCCAAAACGATCATATTGTGCTTTTTTATCCTGGTCACTCAGTACTTCATATGCTTCGGCAGCTTCCTTGAATTTTTCCTCTGCTTCTTTATCCCCTGGATTGCGGTCAGGGTGAAACTGCATGGCAACTTTCCTGTAGGCTTTTTTGATCTCATCAGCAGAGGCAGATTTGGAAACACCCAGTACTTCGTAATAATCTCTTTTGGACATAGTTTATTTTTTGAAGTGGATCATTTACCCACTACCACTTTTGCAAATCGGATGATTTTTTCGTTCAGGGTATAACCCTTTTCCACCTCATCCACCACCTTTCCTTTCATGTTCTCATCCGGAACAGGAATCTCTGTGATGGCCTCATGAAAATCAGGATTGAATTCTTCACCGATGCTTTTCATTTCCTTGAGTCCCTTGGATTGAAGGATATTGCGCAGTTTGGCAAATACGAGTTGAATACCTTCTTTGACTTGACCCAGGTCATCAGTCTTTTGCATTTGTTTTTCTGCCCTCTCGCAATCATCTACCACTTCCAGCATTGCCTGGATTACTTCTCGGCCAGCTGTCTGTATCAACTCCACTCTTTCCTTGGCATTTCTCCTTTTGAAATTGTCAAATTCGGCATAGAGGCGGATAAATTTTTCCTTCTGTTCTGCCAATTCAGCCTTGAGCAGACCCAATTCATTTTCAGGAGTATTTTCAGGGATTGGTGCTTCTCCCGGAGTAGATGATTGCTCCTGCTCTTCCTGCTGCATCATGTCTTTTTCTTCCATGTTTCCAATTTTTTATCCTTTCACTCTGTTCAAATGGCTTGCCACAGCAAAGGATCAAGCCAATTTGTCGGTTTTCGTTCGACAGAAATGCAAATTTCCGGCATTTCTATGAAAGTTTACCTTTGCGGCATGAAGAAAGTGGTATTAAAGCGAAAGATCAGCAACAGGGTCATCAATGGACACCCCTGGATCTTCTCGAATGAAATTGACATGGCCGAAGAAAGTCTTGCTGCAGGTGATATTGCCTCGGTATTCACCCATGACGATAAATTCATTGGAAAAGGGTATGTAAACCCGGAATCCAGGATACCTATCCGTTTGCTGACCCGAAACAAGGCCGAAGAAATTGATGCAGCTTTCTTCCTGAGAAAAATCAAGGAAGCTTGGGAGTACCGGCAAAGGATCGGCTATGTGGAAAATTGCAGACTGATCTTTGGTGAAGCCGATGGGCTTCCCCAGCTGATCATCGACAAATTCAATGATTACTTTGTGATACAAACGCTGGCATTGGGAATAGACCGCTGGAAACCTGAGATCGTGAATGCCCTCAATACAGTCTTCCATCCAAAGGGTATCTATGAGCGAAACGATGTGCCCATTCGTGAATTAGAGGGCATGCAGCAACAAAAGGGGTTCCTGTCGCAACCCTTTGATACCAGGATCCCGATCACTGAAAACGGGTTGAAATTCATCGTTGATGTAGACAAGGGACAGAAAACAGGATACTTCCTGGACCAAAGAGACAACAGAAGGGCCATACAACACATCGTAAAAGGTGCGGATGTACTGGGTGCGTTTTGTTATACCGGAACCTTTGAAATCCATGCGGCCCATTATGGCGCAAAGCATGTATTGGGGCTCGATATATCAGCCTCAGCCGTTGAGCAGGCAAGAGAGAATGCTGCCCTGAACAATCTTGAGAATATCAGCTTTCAAGCCATCAATGCCTTTGATGCCCTCAAGCAATGGAGCAAAGAAGGAAAGCAATGGGATGTGGTGATGTTGGACCCTCCTTCGTTTACCAAAACAAGGGAAAATATCCAAAAAGCAATCAGTGGCTACAAAGAGATCAACCTTCGGGGCATGAAGCTGGTAAAGCCGGGTGGATTTCTGGTGACTTCCTCCTGTACAAACCTGGTGCAGCCGGAACTTTTCCATGAAATCATTGAAATGGCAGCAAAGGATGCAAGACGAACGCTCAGGCAAGTGGTATTCCAGGCACAATCAGCAGACCATCCCATCTTAAGAGGATTGGAAAATACCAACTACCTGAAGTTCCTGATCGTACAGGTACTCTGACTATTTTTCTACGTGAAATTTGCCTGAATCGATGATCTGTCCGTTCTTATCCCGGAACTGAAAGACATAGATACCTCTCCTGAACTCCGCCAGGTCAATGTATACATTGTTACCCGGCTGGATCATCTCAAACTGCTTTTTACCTGCAAAGTTGAAGATGACCAGGTTCCTGGGAGCCGGCCCGGAAAACCGGTATTGAATCCTTACAAAAGATCGGGCTGGGTTGGGATAGACGTTGACCATCCGGGGATTGTCTTCCGCCGAAACTGTTTTTTTTACCTGGCCTGCAACCAGGACGGTAAAAAACAATGCCAATATGGTGAACCCGTATCTCATGATGTCATCAATGACATAAAGTTAGGACAATATTTTAAAAAAAGGGCGGGGCCAATGGCCCCGCCTGTATGATTTTTATGTTATGGCAATCAATTCAGACCGCCGAGCACCTCTTTGATGGCATCAAAGTTGGGCTGATCACCTGCGCTTTCCAACACCTCAGCATACTGAACAGTTCCTTCTTTGTCCACCACAAAAGCAGCTCTTCTGGAAACTCCTTTCATTTCAAAAACAAATTCATCATAGAAGGACCCATAAGCCTGTGAAACGGTTTTGTTGAAGTCAGACAGCAATGGGAAATTGTATTGTTGCTCTTCCTTGAATTTGGCCAATGTGAAAATTGAGTCCACTGAAATACCCACAACATCAGCATTCAGGCTGGTGTATACATTCAGGTTATCCCTGACTGAACAAAGTTCAGTGGTACATACGCCGGTAAAGGCCTGAGGGAAGAACAGGATGACCAGGTTTTTCCCTTTATAGTCTGAAAGACTTACTTTGTTTTTCTCACTGTTGAATAATGTGAACTCGGGTGCTTTTTGTCCTTTTTCGATTGCCATTGTTTTAGTTTTTATTTCTGTTGCAAATGTAATGGATTAACAAAAAGCATGGTCATCTGTTCACAGCGAAGAGGAAATGATCAGAATTTGGGGCAAAGGATGACTTCAGCATGCTGGGGTCGATTGGTGAACCAGGACATTGACAATTCAAAGCCCCCTCTGTTCAGGCTGGCTGAAGCAAGGCGTGAAATATTGATGTCATAACTGAATCCGATCGCCAAATGATTGATTTCCACTTTCATGACCGGTATGATGGCATCCTTGAAACGATAATAAGAACCTGCATGAAACCAGAAACCCTGACTGTCTTCACTCCCTAATCGCCTAGCGTAAAGTCCTCCTGCAACCCATTCCTCAAAAGGGTCTTGGCGTGCATAATCGCTGTGAAAAGTAATATAGTCAAGGTCACTGAGGTTGAGTTTCAGGCCACCCGAAACCACCCATTTGGGCAGATGGGTAATATTGCGGTAAAAGGAATTAATGGGTTTGTTGAAGTGATGATAGGCAAGTCCCCCAAAAAGCAGGTGTTGATCACTCGATCCGAATGAACTGTTGTAACTCATGCCAACCGACATATCCACATATGAATAGCTGCCCATGAATGATTCACCGTCCGGCAGTGTTCCATTAAAATAGAAACCGTCGTACTGATTGTTGGTGGTGACCCTTGATCGATCCAGGTTCCTGTTTACCATTCCCCCCATGAACCCCAAAGACAAATAAGATATCCTTTCCTTGCTGAGTGATTTGTGAAAATTAACTGCGGGAAGCATTTGAATGGTTTTCAACTGTACAGTTCCGGCCTTGTCAAACATGAACTGTCCACCCACGGTCAGGAAGTCCCCTGCCTTGCCCAACCTGAACTTGTACTCACCATTGATGGATCCGGTTTGGAAGGGATAGGATATGCTGTTCCACTGATTGCGGTAAACGCCTTGGATCCTGATATCTCCTTCATACAAGCCTGCAAGAGCAGGATTTCGCAGCAAAGGGGCTTCATAAAACTGAGAAAAATGGAGGTCCTGTCCACTTGCTTGTATAGCAAGCATGACCACCAAAATGGAGATCGTTCGCCTGGCCTTTACAACAGGAAGGATCTGCCTCATCTTACCAGCGTAACATCCCCCTTCCATGTGATGATATTGCCATTTTCGCAAACCAATTCTATCATGTAGACATATACATCGGGTGTTACCAATTGCCCTGCTTTCTTCCCATTCCATCCTGCATTGACATCATTCGCCAGGAAGTTGGTCTTCTCATAGAGCAGCTGCCCCCACCGGCTGAAGATCTTCATCGATTTGATTTTCTCAATTCCCCTTCCTCTGGGATAAAACACTTCATTCATGCCATCCCCATTGGGTGAAAAGGTATTGGGGATGTACAGATTCTCTTTGGTACAGGTAACAAAAACATTGACCACATCTTTTGACATACAACCTTCTTCTGTATAGGCAAATAGGGTATAAGTGGCAGAGTAGGAAGGAGTGGAACGCGGGAATTTACAATCTGCACAATTGAGGAAGAGAGATGGAATCCATTGAACACGACTGACATCGTTGGAATAGGATGGCTTCAAGGCAAAAGGATAGCCCGCCATCACGGTGGTATCTTTCCCGGCATTGACTTTTGGCTTGGGAACATACCTGACCAAAACCTCATCCGTCGTAACAAAACAGTTGTAGGGATCCTTTCCCGTAACCGTATACACAGTTGTCTGCACCGGTCTTGCAACAGGTGATGCAACATCGGTCTTGCTCAATCCCGTTGTAGGTGACCAATTGTACAAAGTGGTTCCGGTAGCAAAGAGCTGGACGGATTCTCCCTCACAAACAAAGGTATCCTGGAGGGCATTGACGGTAGTTGGTTGAATGACTTTGACCTGCAATGAATCAACCGCTGTACAACCAACAGCCGAAAAGCCCTTGACCCTGTAAACCGTATCCTGAGTGGGATTGACAAAGGGACGCGCACATTCCAGACAACTGATGGCGGGGCCTGGATCCCACTGATAGGTCAGCCCCCCCTGTGGAGAAAGTTGAACAGGTGAACCCAGACAAAGGTTGATGTCTGCACCGGCATCCAAAATTGGATTGGCGTTGACAACAAAATCCTGGAACAGCGTATCGGAACATCCCTTGCTATTGGTAACATACAACCTGAATGGATAAACACCGGCCTTCCGGAAAGGCTGTAGGGAAGGATTCTTTACCGTAGCACTATTGCCATTGGTGAAATCCCAGAACCAGGAAACAACAGGAGAATTAGAGGGGATCATCTCAATGGCTTCAAACTGAATAAAATCATCCTCACAGATGACAGCTTTATTGCTGGTAATGCCAATATCGGGACGCGCTTGCACCTCAATCAAAGCGCTGCGGGTCAAAGTGTCAAAACAAGCGGAGGCTGATCCAACATTCAGTTTTACCGTGTAAAGTCCAGGACTTGTATAGAAATGAGATGGATTGGGACCTGTTCCGGAATTACCATCACCAAAGTCCCATTTCCAATTGATCAGTGTTTCATTTGACAAGGTACGGTCGGTGAAATTCACCGTCCCTCTGTCACACATAAAATTGATATCCGGTGTGAATTTTGGCTCTATGGCAACTGTCTTGATCCCATTGGGTGAAGGAAGCAAGATCCTGCAGCCAACGTCGTTTAACAGAAATATTTTGGGCTGATAAAACCCCGTGTCAGCGTATTGGTATACAAACCGATTGCTGACCGGAAGGGTGTCTGAAATATTTCCATCTCCATAATCAATCATTACAAAATTAGACTGGGAATGGGCAATATTGAATTCAGCATTGAAAGGTTCACAGACTGTAGGACGATAGCTAGCGCTACCTTTTGGGCCTTTCACCACCAGCATGAGTGGCCTGGAAGAGGAGGCAACACATCCTCCCGGACTGTTTACTGTTAGCGTAACGGGATAGTTACCCGACTGGAGATACAGGTGCCTGGGATCCCTCAAAGTAGAGGAACTGCCGTCACCAAAATCCCATTCAAAAGACTCGGCAAAATTTCCCTTGAAAATGAAGCCACCGTTAAAAGGAGGACAATCAGCGGTATCTTTTTCTGCAACAAAATTGGCCGCAGGCATATCGATCAAGAGATAGTTGGGCTTGGTGATGGATTTCTCACATCCCAGCAGGTCTTTGATGGTCAGGGTGATGGTTTTTTTACCAGTAATACCATACCTGACACGTGGATTCGAACCCAATGAAGTTTTGTTATCACCAAGATTCCAAAAATAGGAGGAAAGCTGCGCTGATGATTTTGCTTCCAGTTGGATATCCTTATCCAAACAACTAGCGGTATCAAATGCCAAAAAATCAATATCCGGATCTGAGGTGTTGACAACAACGGTAGCCTTTGATGCTGAACAGCCCGCTGCATCCGTAACCGTTAGCTTGACTGGATACCTTCCTACCGCAGCAAAAACATGCGATACCGGTCCTCCCAAAATATTTTCTGCAGGAGTGCCATCACCGAAGTCCCACAATTTGGTAACAAATGGATTAAGCCCATCACCAGCACTTTTGTCGCTGAAATTCACCGGTAGATTGACACAACCTGAAATGGGGCTAAGCGAAACATAATTCACGATAGGCCCGCCTATCAAAATATTTTTAACCGGAGAGGTGATCACACAGTTATTGGTGTCCACTATCCGCAGGCGCATGGCATACAGGCCTCTTCCGCCATTGGCAGGATATTTGCAAAGGCTTGAAAGATCAATCTTCAGTGAGCTGGATCCCCCAGCGCCAGTAAAATCACATCCAAGATCCCAATTGTAAGACTTGATGAGGTTGGGCTTGTCCACCACTGCAACCAAATTCAGGAAGGTATCCGATACGCAAACCGGAAATTTGGAAAGAGTAAAATCCAGTTTGCTCTCATCCGCAACATTGATGTTAATGGATTCCATGTATTGGCAGTTATCCCCTTCCACTTTGAGTGAAACAGTATACTGCCCTGTTTTGGCATAGGTATGCCGCAACGAATCTCTTCGGCTCGTATAATTTTCAATGATGCCATCCCCATAATTCACCGTCCAGCGCTGGATATTGCCAGATGAATTGTCCAGGATCACTCTATCAAGGGGAGTTCCACAGGCAGCCAAAGATGAAAAGGAGGATATGACACCCTTCACGTTGACATAATCTTCTTTGTTTAGCTCCTTTGCACATCCGTACTGATACACAATCAGTTTCACATCTACAGGGCCAAGTATGTTGAACTTTTTTATGAGATCTCTTTCCAACAGGGAATCTGTCTGATTAAAAAACCACT